>NZ_AUFX01000005.1:0-300000 GCF_000426725.1 Sporocytophaga myxococcoides DSM 11118
TCTGCAACAGGTGGAACAGCACCTTACACAGGAACAGGAACTTTCACTGGTCTTGCCGCTGGAACTTACTCTTATACAGTGACCGATGTTAATGGTTGTGCTTCAGCAGTATCAGTAACAATCGCAGAGCCTGTAGCCTTGATTCCGGGTGTGCTTTCAGGTGATACTACAATTTGCGCTGGCGAGAAAGTTAATTATCCGATCATTAGCGGAAACAATGCAAATAATATTACATGGCAGTACGCAGAAGCTCCTTATACTACTTGGGTTACTGCAACAAACAAAGAGTTCCCGCAGGTTCAGGAAGAGCTATATAAAACAAGACAATACAGAGCTCAGGTTTTCAATTCCAGTTCATGTGGTGTGGATTATACAAATTCCATAACAATAACAGTTAATCCTTTACCAAATCTAAATGCTGGAAAGGATACCACAATTGTAACAAATAAAAAGGTTCAACTGCAGGCTACTGGTGGAACAACTTATGTATGGATGGCCGAAAAGAGCTTAAGTGGTCTGTTTATTGCTGATCCAGTGGCAAGTCCTTCTGAAACAACTACCTATTCAGTAGAAGCAACAAATGAGTTTGGTTGCAAAGCAACTGACGAGATTACAGTCTCAGTAGTAGGAAGAAGACCTGTTATGATTCCGAATACATTTACTCCAAATGGTGATGGTACATATGATGAATGGGTAATTGAAAATATAGGAGATTATCCTGAAGCGACACTTGAAATTTATAACCGCTATGGAAGTATCATCATCAAATGGAATAAAAATATTGAGTCGTGGGATGGAAGAGTAAAAGGTGTAGACATGGCAGTAGGAACGTATTTCTATATTTTAGATTTAAAAGATGGATCTGAACCAATTGCAGGATCAGTAAGTATAATCAGATAGTTATGAAAAGAATTTTAATATTAGTGTTTTTGGTAATTGCCTGTTCTGATATTTATGGTCAGCAGATACCGCAATTTTCCCAATACATTTGGAACAGCTATCTGATTAATCCTGCCATAGCAGGTGCAGATAATTTTGTTGAAGCCAAGGTGGGATACAGAAATCAGTGGGTGGGCCTGGAAGGTGCGCCTCGGACTGGTTACTTAACCATTCAAGGACAGAAGGGGAAGAAGTTAATTAACAGGGAAGATGTCGATGTTGTAAACAGAAGACGAACTAGAGGTTTTAAGAAACCACTAAATGGAGTTGAAAAAGCTTTGGGATATAAAACTAGAAAATATCCTACTGCTCCTGCATCCTTCAAATTGAAGGGCCATCATGGTTTCGGCGGGCAGATTATGCTTGACAGGATAGGCCCTTTCAGTACCCTTGGTATTTATGGATCTTATGCCTATCATATTCCTTTGGCCCGGGAAACTTATATGTCTATGGGTACCTTCCTTGGGATCAAACAATACAGAATTGATGTTGATAAAATAATACTGAATGCTAATCCTAATGCTAATCCGGTTCAGGATAATGCAATCGGTAATTCAGGAAATCTCAGTACCATTACACCTGATGCTATGGTAGGTTTGATGGTTTATTCTCCGAAGTACTATGTAGGAATTTCAATGGATCAGATTTTCAGTAGTAAACTTAAGTTTCAGAATACTACCGCTTATGCTTTCACGCAAAACAGTACTTTGTCTCCGCACTATTTTCTGATGGGAGGTTACAGGGTAAATCTATCGGAAGAGCTTGCAGTAGTACCTTCTGCTATCGTCAGATACAATAATGGAGTCCCACCATCTGTAGATCTTACAGCAAAGTTTAATTATAAAGATCTTATCTGGGCTGGAGCTTCTATGAGGGCAAAGGATGCTTTTATAGTTCTGTTCGGAATTTCTTATAGAAATATGCTTGATATCGGTTATTCCTATGATATGACTACAAGCAGAATCCGTCAGTTTAGCAGAGGAACTCATGAAATTGTACTTTCATACAGAATGGTAAATAAACCTACAACAGGTTGTAAGCCAAGTTATGTATGGTAGCTCGATACTCTATCTTTATTGGTTTGTATAAAGTTTAATAGTTGTTATATTTAAAAATGAATTTCATTAAACAGTATATCTTAATCTTTACCTTTATTCTAATTTCTGCAATGGTATGTCAGGGGCAGGCTCCTTCTGACAAAAAAGCCAAAAAACATTATGAATATGGAGTGTCGTTTTTTACAGATGGCGATTTTAAAGGCGCAATGGAAAACTTCATTATTGCGGAAAATATTGATAAGGAACATGCTGGGATTAAGTATTACCTGGGGGCATGTTATTGCGAATTGAAAAGTTATTCAAAAGCATTGTCTTATCTGGAAGATGCCAAATCAAAAGGATGCACTATACGCGAACTGAATTTTTATTTAGGTAGAGCAAATCATTTAACCCATAATTTTAAGGAGGCCATTCCGTATTACACTGCGTTTCAGCAGCAGTTGAAGGGATCTGAGAGAAACAGAGTGCAGGAACTGGACAATTTGATCAAAAATTGTCATAACGGAATAAAGCTAATCGCAAGTCCTTTGGAAATAAAAGTTAAAAATCTCGGACCTACTGTTAATTCTAAATTTCCGGATTATAATCCTGTAATTTCTGCTGATGAATCAATGCTTTATTTTACATCACGAAGGGATAATAGTACAGGTCAGATGCTTCATGAAGATTTTCACTATTATGAAGATATTTACTATTCAATAAAAGATACAAATTGGTCTTCTGCTGAAGGTGTTGGAAGTAAGATAAATACGGAGAGTCATGATGCATGTATAGGTTTAAGTGCTGATGGGCAACAAATGCTTATATATAAAGCCACTTCAAATGGTGGAGATTTGTTTATCAGTAATCTTGATGGGAAAAACTGGTCGTCACCAAAAAATCTCGGGCCTAATATCAATACGCCTTTCTGGGAGTCCAGCGGTAGTTTGTCTTCAGATCATAAAGTCTTGTTTTTTACAAGCAACAAAAGCGGTGGTGTTGGTGGTACAGATATTTATATGACAAAGATGCAGGGTAACGGAGAGTATAGTACACCAATATTACTAGGGCCACAGGTTAATACTCCGGACGATGAATTGTCGCCTTTTATTCATGCAGATGGAAAAACACTTTATTTTAGTTCGAGAAGTTATAACTCTATGGGTGGTTTTGATATTTTTTCTGTTGAAATAGATCTTGAAACAGGAGAAATATTATCCAATCCTGAAAATATCGGGTATCCCATCAATACAGCTGATGATGATGTGTATTTTACCTGGTCAGCTGATAATTCAAGAGCTTATTTTTCTTCTGTAAGAGAAGGAGGAAACGGTGAGAAAGATATATACATGCTTGAAAGAAGTATAGCTCTTGCCCCTGTTGTTGTTTGGAAAGGGAGAGTAATAGATGAAATGACATTACAACCTATTGAAGCTAAAATTGAGATCTCGGATAACTCAACTCAAAAGTCTGTGGGTAAATTTTTACCAAATAAGAGTTCCGGTAAATATATTATTGCTTTACCTACCGGACGTAATTATAATATTGCAGTTGAATCTGAAAATTATTCTTTCTTTTCAAAAAATCTTGATGTCTCAAGTCTTAATAAATACGAAGAAATAGATGAGGATATTTATCTAAGGCCCCTTAAAAAGGGAACTGTTATTGTTCTCAGAAATATTTTCTTTAATGTTAATGACGCTTCTCTTAGGCCTGAGTCTGAGATTGAACTTACCAGGGTTTTTAACTTCTTATTAAAATATCCAAATATAAAGTTAGAAGTATCCGGCCATAGCGATAGTGATGGCAATCGGGGGTATAATATGGAGTTATCCAAAAAGAGAGCTGCTGCAGTTGCTGAATACTTAATTAAAAAAGGTATAAGGGCCGATAGGCTTATAAGTAATGGTTATGGGCCAAATAAGCCTATTGCTCCAAATGATAGTCCTAAAAACAAGCAAATCAACCGTAGGACCGAGTTAATGATTGTTGAATAATAAAATGGAATATAAAATAAGGCTCCCAATGGGAGCTTTTTTATTTATCAGCTGAAATGCTTTTCCATAACGGAATTGATCTTTTCCGCAGTAAGGGGCTTGTTGAGGTATCCCATTACAGAAGGATGATTTTCCAGTTTGCTCATATCATTTTCATTGGATGAAGTTGTGAGAACTACAATTACCGGATCGCTCGAAGTATGTGTTTTATAAGAGTTCAGAAATTCAAAACCATCCATCACTGGCATATTAATATCCAGAAGAATTAACTCGGGACAGGTTGCGCTTTTATTGATATGATTAATAGCTTCTTTTCCATTTAATGCTACATTTATTTCATTAGCTATTTCAAGCTTTTTGAGAAGCCTTGCGTTTAAAAAATTGTTTACATTATCATTATCAACGAGAAGAATTTTATCAATCTTTTTCATTGCAATATTAAGTTTAGTTATTGTAAAGATAAAAAGTGATGAATATATTGAATGTAATAATATTTGTTTAGCTTTTTATTCTCGGTTAAGAAATTTTTGTACTTCCTTTGATAAAAAGCAACACATTTATAAAGATTTCTGTTCTGACTCTACCCAGTTTTTAAATTTAATGAAAGTTTCATTTGCAGCATCAATGATGGTGTCATCATCATTTACAGCGCTGCTATAATGGGTTAAAGCTTCACAGAATGATTTCCATTTTTTTCCTGTTTCTTCTCCGTATCCATTGAAGAAACTTACACCAGAGTCTTTATTTAAAGAGATAGTTTCACTAATAATTCTGGATATCATTCTTCCTCCAAGGGTTGAACCCTCCATAACATAAAGGCATCCAAGAGCCTGAGATGAAGTTTTTATTTCCGGTAAGTCATTGCAAAGATTGATTTCTTCATTACACCCAAGCTTGTGAAGATCATCCTTTAATGCAGTTGACTTTCTCCTTGTTTCAAAATCATGCAGATAATTATGAATATCAGAAAAGCTATTAATTGAATTTTCAAGAGGATGAAAAAAACCATAAAATTTGATCAGTATATTTTTGTAAGATTCCAGGCTAAGCTCCCGACTGACAACAGGCTTCATTAAATTGCTATTTTCCATAGCTGCATGGTTTTCGGCAGTTTGCCGTTTTATTTTTTCAAGAAGCATAAATCTTTAAAATTATGATAGGTACTTAACTAGTTCTGGTTTTTATAAAGAATATCAGTAATAGATTTGTGCAGTTCATCTGCAGCTTTGAGAGTCTGAGTTGTCCAAGCCTTAGATGTGTTTTTTACAGTTTCTTTCCATGTACCGAATGAGTTTCTGGGATGATATGTTTTCTGATCAGATTCAAATTGAATGGCCTCATCAGGATTTCCGCCCCAATGGACAGTCTGAATAATCTCGGGACGAAAGCCCACAATATATTCTCCTCTTTTTACTGATATTGGAATTACAATTATTCCACTGGCGTCCTCTTTGTATTTATGGTTTGCATCAAGCTCCATGAGAGTTGTGTCTGAATGAAAAATTTCATCTATATTTTTTACCTTCAGCCAATAAGAAAGCTCTTTGATAAATGAGGTCTCCGGAGTTTTGCCCAATTCTCCTGTTTTACCATTAAAAACAATCACGGCACCTTGTATCTCCAGCAGTTCAAGTAAATTATTATTTTCAAGCAGACCGTCTGTAAAATTAGGCGCTGAGGTCATTTGTCTGTATAATCTTGATTGTATAGAATCGAGATGGGAGCTTACAAGCAGGTCGTTTTGTTTTTCGTTCATTACAAGCTGCGTAGACAATATGCTTGATAAGAGTTCGAATGCAGACCGAAGGTCATAGGGTATCTCCCTGGCTGTTCTGTGATGACAAGAAATTAACCCCCATAACTTATCGTTTTTAATTATGGGTGTCGACATTGAAGTCTCAACTTTCATGTTTTGCAAGTATTCCAGATGCACAGGTGCCACAGCTCTTAAGTTGCAATCACCAAGGTCTGTATATCTGAAAGTTACAGGATTAAGTATAGGGTTGAGCTTTACTGCTTTGTAACTTCTATCAGGGATAAATCTATATGGATTATTGAAGTAAAGTTCTCTGGCCTGTTTGGGAATATCAGAGGCGGGAAATCTTAAGCCAAGATAAACATCCATGTCATCATTCCTGGCCTCGGCAATTACCAGTCCATTCCAGGATTCATCAAACTGGTAAATCATGACTTTGTCAAAGCCGGATATTCTTTTAATCTCTTCGCAAGCTATTTTGCTGATCTGAGTAATGCTATCAACATTTTTAAGCTTAGCTACAATGTATTTAACATCTTGATATAAGTAGGAAAAATCTTTCTTAATTGCCGGAACTCTTTCAAGTTCCATCACCACCTGTCCGTCTTTGAAGTGAGCAATAGCAAGACATTCAAGATTATTAAAACTGAAGTTTAAAGGAACTCTTTCTTTTAAATTGTCATCGTTGATTTTTAATAACAGAGCTTCATAATCTTTCTTTGATAGAAAGGTTGATAGAGGATTGTTGAGGATCTCTATAACCTCTTTGCCAAAAAGCTCTCTTATATTTTCGCTTACCTGAATAATTGTCCATCTTCTTTTTTCAACAACTATAAGTGCGCCATAAGGTTGTATGGAATTAATAAAATTAAGAGGCAGATTGCCACAAAAATCCGAATCATAGTTCTTTTTACTTGGATTATTTTCCATTAAGAATTTTTTTTGAATTTGCTAAATCATCACCCATTTGCTGAATACTATTTGCTTTGAGAAAAATTCTAAATGTAGATCCTTCATTCAGCATGCTTTCTACACTGATTTTTCCTCCTGCATTTTCAACTATCTTTTTTACAATATAAAGCCCGATTCCAGTGCCATCCACATGAGCGTGGAAGCGTTTAAACATGCCAAACATCTGGTCAAGTTTATCTTCTTCTATGCCAAGCCCATTATCACAGAAAGTAATTACAACAAATTCACCAATAGTTTCAGTAGAAATTTTAAGGTGAGGATTTCTATCAGGATGCTTGTATTTTATACCATTGCTGATAAAATTATAAAAGATACTTCTCAGATTTTTTCTGGAGAAAAGAATAAAAGGAACTTGAAGATTGTATTCAAGGGTAACGTTATTTTTAAGAAAAGAATCCAATATAGATAATCTCGTTTCTTCAATTGTTTCCTTTAGGTCAATCAACTCCTGATCTATAATGATTTCTTTCTGAACTTTGGCAATTTCAGTTAAATCTCTTATAGTCTCTTTAAATTTGGCAATTGAAACATCGACCATTTCCAGAAGCGACTTGAAGTCTTCATCTTCACTTTTAGGCAATACCTCTAACTTTATTGTTTGAACAAGCCCTTCTATATTAAGTATTGGCGCTTTCAAATCATGAGAAGCGGTATAAATGAAATTGTCCAGATCAGAATTAATTCGGACAAGGTTTTTATTCGTTTTCTCAAGCTCAAGCTGAGTCTTTTTTAATGAAGTAAGATCAACTATTGATCCTATGACTCTATATGGCATTCCGTCTTCAAAATGAAGTACGTAAGCTCTGTCAAGTACATTTGAATAACTACCATCAGCTTTTTCAAATCTGTATTCTTCCTGCCACTGGGTTTTTCCATGAGTTATACAGTTCTGAATGCTCTCTATAATTTTTTGCTTGTCTTCGGGATGGATCTTCTCAAACCTTGACTCAATACCTTGTGATTCGCCTGTGGTTTCATAGCCAAACATATTTTTGAATCCTTCATTCCACCATACAGTATTAGAAGAAAAATCCCAATCATAAATAGCATCGTTGGTGGCAAGAGAAAGAGCTTTATAACGCTCCTGACTTATTGTAAGATCTCTGGTTCTTTTCTCAACTCTTTCTTCTAGATGATCATTCAGCAGCTGAAGGTTTTGCTGAGTCTTTTTCAATTCTTCATAAGCTTCTCTGATCCTTAGCTCAGCTTCTCGTTTTTCAGTGATATCACCAATCGTTATGACAAGTGTTTCTCCTGTTTTTATAGCGGATAATTCAAACCACTTATGTTGCTTCTCGCTATACTGTTCTGTATGTAAGGAGTCATCTGTTTCATAAGCCAGTACAAGTTTTTCAAAAAGTTCGGGCGTTACGATGTCAGAAAATTCAGACTTCAAAAGTTTGCCATTTAAGGCTTCTGTTTTTTTTCTGAAGATTTTACCTAAAGTGCTGTTGGTAAGAACAAAAGACATGTCTTTAATATTCCCATTTCTATCCTTTACAGGTTCCAGAGCCATGATGCCATTGAGTGAACTGTTGTTAACTCCTGAGATAAGATTGTTCAGGCTCTTTAAATAGGTAATATCAATAAACGTAATAATAGCTCCATCCACAGTCTGATCCTGTTTGGTATATGGCATAATTTTCATCTGATACCACATATTGTTGTAAGACTGGATTTCCTTTTGCAATAGCGATTGCGTCTTTAGCACATATCGGATATCCTCTATAAGCCCGGGATGGTTAATATTATTGGAAATATGAGCAATGGGCCTGCCTATATCGCTTTCGATAAGATTAATCTGTTTCGCTGAAATAGGAGTAAATTTTCTTATAGCCAGATCTTTATTGATGAAGATCTGAGATATATCCGAGCTTTTAAAGAAGTTATTCAAATCATCGTTGAGCTCGATCAGTTCTTTTATCTTGATTTGAAATTCAGCATTTACAGAGTGCAGCTCTTCATTCAATGACTGAAGTTCTTCATTAGTGCTTTGCAACTCTTCGTTTGCTGAAACCAATTCCTCATTTGAAGACTGCATTTCCTCATTGGATGTTTCCAACTCTTCAACAGCCGTCTGCAGGTTTTCCCTTGTTTCAATCAATTCATCTTCCAGCTCCATAATACGCTCAGAGGTAATAAATTTCTGTTCACTGAGGTCTATGGTATTTTCATTTTTCGGAGTTTCAATCGCGGGTAATTCTTTAAAGAATATCCAGTAAATTTTTTTCTCAGTCTTTTTTTCAGTGGTAGGAGAGATAATGATCTGTATGTTGCGTTTGGAATTCTCTTCCTGAAGTTTTATCCTGTCAAGGGTTACAGTTTCATTATGTTTAATTGCCTTGCGTATAGCCGATCCCAGAACAATAGACAATTCTTCTGATACTATTTTCAGTATATTAAGTTCCAAATGTTTGGGCTTAAACTGAATGTATTTTTCATAGTCACCTGAAGCCTGAGTCAGTTCATAATTTTCATTGATACAGACTGCGCTGAAACCTGAATGCGCAAGTAACAAGTCGGTCAGGTTAGGTGCAGGTGCTGAAGGAAATGCAAATGGTTTATGTGAAGACTCCGGAAATTTGAACAAAGCAGGACTATTAAGAGTAAACCCTCCTAATCCTCCATAACTTTCAGTTGATAATTTCCTTTTGTTACTGGTTTTCTGGTAGATTCTGTATTTTTTGTGTAATTCATTAAACTCGTGATTCAGATCACCAATGTTTTCACTAGTCCCAAGAAATAAATATCTATTGGGTTTTATGCTGAAGTAAAATTTGGATAGGATATTTTTTTGTAATCCATGGTTTAGATATATGAGCAGGTTTCTGCAAGAAATAAGATCTATTTTGCTGTATGGTGCATTTCTTGTCAGGTCATGTTGAGCGAAAACAATCATCTTTCTTAAATGACCATTTATTCTGTAGTTGTCTCCTGATTTATCAAACCATGTTTTTAAGCGCGTTTCTGATATATCTTTTTCAATGGAAGTTGGATAGATACCTTTAGAAGCCGTTTCCAGTGCAATTTTATTGATGTCTGTTGCAAATATTTTTACCTGATGTGTAAGGCCATTCTTTAAGATATGTTCGTGAGCAAGTATTGCAATACTATATGCTTCTTCTCCTGTGCTGCAGGCGGCTACCCATATTTTTATCTCTTTCTCATCGGTATTAAACAGTGCAGGAATTACCTCTTTCTCCAGAATAGTGAAAGAATCTTTGTCTCTAAAAAATTTTGTTACACCAATCAGAAAGTCCTGAGCCAGTATATCAAGTTCATCCTTGTTAGTGTGAAGAAAGTCTTTATAATCAATAAGCCTTTTAAAATTGTTTAGGGTCATCCTTTTGGCAATTCTTCTGCTTATTGTGGAGGGCTTGTAGGATGTAAAATCATTTCCTCCTCTCTTATTAATTAAATTCAGAATTTCGTGAATGATAGTTTCTTCTTCATCAGACAACCGCCCTGGAATAGCATTTCCTGGTGTGTCCTGCAGGAAATTTAAAATTTCTTCGGGCATTTGATTTACAGCGAGAATCATATCCGCATTGCCGGTATCTATAGCATTCTTCGGCATCCCGTCAAATTTAGCAGTGACTGGATCCTGCACTACTGCAAGGCCTCCTGCATTTCTGATTTCTTCTAGGCCCTTTGTACCATCACTGCCTGTTCCTGATAATACTACTCCTATTGCATTGGGTCCTCGTTGATCTGCCAAAGACTTGAAAAAGATATCAATGGCCATGTTAGGCATTTTGCCTGCTGTCTTTTGATGGAGTTTTAACCTGTTGTTGCTTAATGTAATATTTCTGCTTGGAGTTATTACATATATGGAGCCTGCTTCAATAATAATATCTTCCTGAGCTTCATGTATCTGCATTTTTGTATGCTTTGAAAGAAGCTGAGGCATCATGCTTTTGTAGTCAGAAGATAAATGCTGAATAATGACAAAAGCAGCGTTAACCTCCAGTTTAAGGTTATCAAAAAACTCCATAATAGCTTCCAGGCCTCCTGCAGAGGCTCCAATTCCTATGATTGGAAAACTATTATTTGATTCTTCGTGTGTTGGGAGCGGTTTCACTGTTTTCTTGTTAGATATTAGTGAGATCTTTTTGGTCTGAACTCAAATATAGATCCAAAAATAAAACTTTTTTAGATATCGTGGCTTATAACCATTAATCTTACCGTCAGCAAGTGGCTTAGGTCTTTGTATTTAAATGTTTATGAAATGATAATGGTATTATTTGCATTCTAATAACATTATGTAAGGGATAAATGTTTAATATCAAATAGTATTTTTTTATGAATCCATTAGAAAATATTAATCAAAGACAGGTAGAATTAGAAACTAAAATCAGGCAATTGCAACAAAGGCTTTTTCAATTAAAAATTAAAAGAATGGAGATAGATCGGCTAAAGGTCAGATGCTCAGAAAGAAACAAATTTGTTGAGGACGTATTGGTCAAACTTAGAATGACATTGGGTAAGTAACAAAAGCGTGAAGGTTGTTTTTCTTTTTAATTCAAACCTTCATGCTTTTGGCATAAAGAAGTTTAAAAATATTTCAGGACTTCTTATTTTTAATTCATTATACTTTTTCGATTTTTATATAGTTATTTTGACTGTAATTTTTTGATAATTTTAAACTTAACTTCTTTTTAAAACTACTATGAAAGAAAATTTAAAACTCTTTACTTCAATCGCTGGGAAGTCTTTTTTTAGCTGGATTAAAGTTGCTCTTATCGGAGTAACGCTATCTATTGTTGGAGTCATCACGGCCTTAGTTATAAGAGGTACATCTTCAGGACAGGCTAATGTTTCAGAAGATGTGTATCTGGCGGCGGCGCCTTCCGGAGATTTATGGAGTAATCTGTTGCTTGTTGTTTCAATTGGTCTTGTGGTTGTTTATATTATGCTTGCCAACAAACATGCCTTACAAACATCAATATATCTTATTTGGGAAAATAAACTGGCAGATTTTGTAGAGCCTTTGGTTGAAAAGGGTTTTAAGAAGATTTCCTCGAAACAGCCTGACTGGCTTAAAAGTGGCATTGACGGAGTGACTGTTAAAGCCCGTTTACTCGATGAGATAAGAAAAGACGAAAATGCCAATAAGATTCAGAAAAAAGTGTTGGATTATGGCTTTAAAAAGTTAAGTCTGGATGGTATCGATTTTCAGGATTCAGATTTTAGTATTCAGGCCACTATATCTGAAAAAATCAAAACTCAAATAAGCGCAATATCTAATCCTTCTCTTAAAATGTTCTGGTTACTTTCATTGGTGCATGTTCTTATTCTTGGTCTTGCAGTATATTTTGATAAATAATAATCTCCGTTTTTCGGAATGAATATAGTTAAACTACTTTTCAGAATATTTATTTTCTGTATACTTACAGTTATCACGCAGATTGGAGGGTTGGTATATTTACTAACCCTTTATATTTTTAAATATTTAAAAGATAAGGTTGAAAATAAAAGTGCCTTTGTAGCATTAAAATTGATTTCATTTTTTATGCTGTATTTCACTGCAACTTTTGTTATTATCCCTCCCGTTGCAGCTTTATTTGGTAGAGTTCCTTTACCAATGTTTTCTGCAAGTCATTTGAAGCCATTGAATAAAATAACTTGCCTGCTCAATCGCAATTATGTAAAGCCCGAGCTCAAGAACGCAGTATTGAACACTGCTATAGAAATAAATAAAAAGTTTCCCGGAACAGAAGTGAGTTATCTGGATGCTTGTTTTCCTTTTATAAATAAATTCCCATTGATGCCGCATCTGAGTCATAATGATGGAAAGAAGCTGGATCTGACATTTTTTTATATTGAAAAAAACTCAGGACATGAAAGCAATGAAAGCCCTTCTTTTATTGGATATGGCATTTGTGAAGAAGCCCTCCATGGAGAAGTGAATACAGCTGACTTTTGCAAAGACAAAGGTTATCTGCAATACAGTTTTTTAAAATTCATTATTCCTCAAAGTAAAAAGGCGGATTTTAAATTTGATGCTGAACGAACGAGATTCTTAGTTGAACTTTTGGCTAAAGATACAGCAGTCAGTAAAATTTTCATTGAGCCTCATTTGAAGCAAAGGCTGAGTCTTCAGTCTGGGAAAATAAGGTTTCACGGCTGCCAGGCTGTGAGGCATGATGACCATATTCATTTTCAGGTAAAGTAAAAAGATCAACAGCTTTAATTTTTAGCTGATTTTCGTGTAATTTTTTTTTAATACAAATTGTATTTGCATAAATGCTGTTTTTTTAACAAATCTTGCTGCTGGCTCAATATCAAATTCATTATCAGTATTCATCTTTAAAAGACTGCTTAGCACATTTCTTTTAATTAAGACAAAAGGAAAATATTAAAACAATTAGTGTGATAAAAATTAATCAACTATAACTATGCATCAGATGTAGAATTAGAATCTGAGTTATTTTGTTTTTGTCCTAAAAATATTGACTCATATTTTAGAAAAAATAACTTAAGGATGAAGTAGCATCTACTACAACTTCCTAGCACGATTGCCAGGTTCCCGATCGGTTGTTAAAATATTCAAAAGAGAAATTGACAGGCAAACCTCATAATATATTCAGGCATCCTTATATGCCTAAGGAGTTGTTTAAATTGTTTTGGGAAACAATTAAGGCCGGAAAAGTATTCCGAGGAATTATCAAAAACAAAGCAAAAGATGGAGGCCATTATTGGGTGGATGCCACTATTGTACCTATGTTGATAATATCGGGTGATTGTGATATATATAGGTGCAAGATATCACATTACAAGTGATAAAATAGCTGAAGAACTATATAATAGCGAGACTCTAATATTTGGATTGACTATTAATTAACGTGTTAATATTGAAGAGAATAATATCTTTTAGTATAGTTTTTAAGATGAATAAATGATTAATGTCATTTTTTACTCTAGTTAATATCATTTTTAATAGTGAACGGATGGTTTAATATTGTGTAAGTTTAAAATGCTTATTTACAATAAGGGTTTTATTAATTTGAATGAATAGGTTTATAAATTGATCATTTATGCAAATAAAGTATAAAGGGAACTCTAGTGATCTTCTTAGGAATTTGACTATCAGGCTTTCAGTACCTGTAAATATGAAGTTTTCTGAGGGGATTTTTAAATTTTTTTTTAACATGATATTAAAAGATCTTCCTCAGGAAAAATCAATTTTCATCATTACTAATTTGCCTCCATACCTTAAACCATTTTGTTATAGATTAAAAGAGTCGGTAGAGGATAAGTCAGCATGCGGATATTTTCAAACCTATAAAATGAAAGCAATAGAGGCTGTTTTAATGAGCATGGAAGGTTATGTTGATCCGATTGTATTGCCTGCTATTCGCGATTGTTTACCTAAAAAGGTATGTAAGGAGTCAGTTGAATCTAAATTAATTGCTGCATAAACTTTATAAATATTTGGTGATTGATTAAAGTTTTCTTTTATATACAAACAATGTTGATAAAATTCCTGAGTTTTTCAGGAATTTTTATTTTTAGTTTCATCTATTTTTTCTCCTGAAAATATCCTGCTTTGTTACAATTTTATTGCTTTACATGAATGTTTTGTTTATTTAAACTAGGTTTTCTAAATTTAATATTATCTAAAGTAAAAATGTGATTACATTTCTCGTTAGTAATATTTAAAAACATATATTATAATATACGTAATGGTACAACCAAGAGACTATTCATTAGATTTTTTTAAAGGAATAACAGCGATAAGCATAATTTTCATTCATACAGTTTGGTGGACTGGACAGAGTTATGTTCCAGACTTTATTCGCCAATATAGTCTATTGTTAGATGTGCCTTTATTTTTCTTCTTAAGCGGGGCCAGTGCAACATTCGGTTTCGAGAAGGCGAAGCCATTCTCAGGGATTGTTCGTTTGATATTAATGTATACTCTATTTTACGCGGTTTATACAATCATAGTAAATCCAGCAAATACTTTTGAGGAAATTATTCAGACACTTTTTATGAAATATTCCTCAACTGATAAGTTAATGGTTGTAAGTGGTTCAGCATGGTTTATTCCCATTTTTGTAGTTGTTTACATTGTTGGTTTTATTATAGTTAAGCATACGGAGACTAATGTAATCATACCCTTAATTTGTGCATTGCTGTTTTATGGTATATTTGCATATGAAGAAATACCCTTTTTACATGGGTTAACGGCTCTGTCAGTAACTTCAGATTTTCTTTTCTTTTACTTATTTTTCTTCTTATTGGGCTATTATTTCTATAAACATTTTCGTTTTTTCGAATGGCACAGAGTAGCAGGGGGAGTACTGTTTTTTATAGCATTGACCGCTCTTATAGTCCATTTTTATAACATTCCTTTTGATTTACAAAGTCAAAAATTCCCAGTTAAATATCATTATCTCGTTGCATCTTTGCTTTCTGTTTCTTTAACAATCCTCTTGTCTAAGTATATAAAAAAGGAAAGTTTTATAACTCATATAGGTAAAAATGCAATTGCCTTCTATATAGCGCAAGGAATAAGCTCAAGTATGATCAATAACTTGGTGAGAAGTTTAGAAATGGATTGGTTTCCTAAGCTTGCTATAGTTTTTACTTGTAACCTGACTGGAGCAGTTATAATTGCTAAGTTAATTATTTATGCTTTCGGCAATTATAATAAATTAGTAAATAAAGGTTTTAATTATTTGGATAAATCATCATTGAAGGTTTTAAAAAGTTAGTTCAATTCGATAAGGTTTTATTTAATCATTTATTTATGAGAGATGAAACCTGCATAATGGATTAGAAAGAATATGTTATATTTATAAAAGCAAAAGGCTGCATGTTTCGAAGAAGCCTTTTGCTTTTCTTTTCAAGTTGAATATAAGTTTCCTCTTTTAGGATATTTTGAGGGATGAGAAATCAGATTTTTAATCCCTTCGATCCTTGTAATTCAATATAGAGCGAAGTGCTATATCAATACAAATCCAAGCTGCAAGGGCTAGTATCTGATACAAAGAAGAGCTCCTTAAGTCAAAATTATATGGCCATTTGTCTCCTAGACCTTTATCCTGTGCATAATAGAATCCCGCAGTTAAGCTGAAGGTTACTCCTTTTATGAGGGGTTAGATTTTTTTAGATCTACAGAATTAAAAAAGGCTGTCCCGAACGAGACAGCCTTTTAATTTACTTAGTGGTGGTTTTTTATTCCTTTATAAAGGTTTTTATAAACTGGTCATCACCATCTGTGATCTTAAGGAAATAGGTTCCGGCAGTCATGCCAGTTACATTAAAGTCTGACTGAAAGCTTCCGGAAGTTCCGTCAATCTCTTTCTGCATCAGCAAAATTCCAAGAGTATTGTAGATTGATACCAGCACCTTCTGATTTGCTCCAATTGAGTTATACTCAAGTGTAAAACTATTATACACAACGTTCGGATACAATTTCATATAGACGCTCTCAGAAAGTGAAGGATGAATCGCAACAGGATCTGCAATGGTTTTAACTACATTGCTATATTCTGAATGAACACCTGTTGAATTAACAGCTTTAACTTTGTAGAAGTAAACGCCATCCGGAGTGAGGTTCTTGTCGCTATAGTTCGTGCTATTCGCTGGCAATGTGGCAATCACTTCAAAGTCCGATCCATTTTCAGAACGTTCTACTATATATCCTGATTCAGTTGTGGAGTTATCCAGCCAGCTTAGATTGATCTGGGTTTCTGATACTGCTTTTCCTGTTAGGTTTGTTGGCGCTTCCAGTGAAGTAATTACAGTTATCACCTGAGTCGCAGTACCTGCACATGCATCATCAATTTTGTATGTGTATGTGATGTTAAATGATCCGGTGCCAGTTATAGCAGGGTTGAACGTCCCATTGATTATGCCCATTCCTGAATAGGTGCCACCTGCAGGTTTTCCACCTGTAAGAGCAAAAGCAGTTGCTTTGACATTAACCGGGGCTATCGCTTCAAGTGTAACATCTGGAGATTCAGAAACTGTTATGCTCTTGCCAACCACTGTCAGACAGTTATCTGTGTTAACACTATATTTGACAAGATGTGTACCTGTGCCAGCTAAGGATGGATTAAATAATCCATCTGCCCTTACTCCATTACCTGACCAAACTCCTCCCTGAGGACTGTATCCACTGAGGTTGTAAGTTGTCGCACTTTTACATACTGTCTCATCAGAACCTGCATTTGCAATATTTACTTTCCCTATAGCAAATACCTTATCACTTGAATCAGCTTTTGATGGTGCATCACTATCAGTCACTCTGATAAGGTAGTTGTCAGAAGCAGTAATAGTTTCAGGCAAAATCCAGGTGTATGCCCCAGTGGAAGTCTGACCTTCAGCTATAGTAGTATAAGTTTTACCACTATCAGCAGAATAGGAGAGGTCAACTGGATTAGTTCCTTTGCTTAACCATGATATGTTAACAGAAGATCCTGAACAGAAGCTTTCGCCTCCATTAGGTGAAAGCAATGATATTGCATCATTTTCTCCTTTAACATGTGTGCAAGCTTCTGCAATTGTTTTCATACGTTCTATATTTCCTGTATTGTCTCTGGCAATAGAGAAAAAGCAATAGTTGTATCCGACTATTCCTTTGAACAGGTATGGCTTGTCCGCAGAATACTTTTGTGCAAGTACTTTATATGGCGCTCCGTTTTCAGATACGAACAGGTCATAATTCCCAGGTCCGCTACCTTTCAAGTCATCTTCAACTTTTACTGTAATCATTGTAGTTGAATCAATCTGAACTGGTAAAATATTCACTGAAGAAACAGGAGCTTTTGCATCAAGCGTATTACTTGCCTGATTAGTGATAATAGGTTCATTTGTGTCAAATACAATTGAGGCTCTGGCTCTCACAGTATCTCCAGTCTGAGCACTTTCTTTCGGACGGATAGAATAAGTTATATAACCTTCTCCGCTTCCAATAAGATCATTGATAGGTAGATATCCTTTCAATGGATTTGAAGGAGGTAAGCCAGTTGCAGGATCTATTGTCTGGAATGTCCAGAATAATTCATTTTTAATTACATCTACTCCTGCAGTAGCTTCAACATCATAACCAAGAGAATCAGGAAGGTCTAGTGTGGTAAAATAACTAGACTGATTTGCCGGAACTTCAAAGTTGAATTTACCGAAGCCAAATTTTCCAACTCTGAAACTTAGCGGGTTCAGATGGTCATCTAAAGGAACTATAATAGATACTCTCTGAGCTGCCGTAGTTGCCGCGGCAGAATCGTTTTCATAAGTTACCTTATAAGACATTGGTTGAGACGAAGCTACCATTCTATCAGGTCCATAACCAACAGGTCCGATAATCTCATTCGGATCGCATGAGCTGAGAATATTAGTACAGAAGAATTCCTTTCCGATACAAGTAGCAACGTTTATGAAGAACTCGACACCACTGGATGAGTTCACACAGTTGATTCCATCTATGATCATCTGACCACGTCTTTTCACTTCTTCATTGGTTTCAGAACACAATGTGACAGCAACTGTAAATTTAATTGCGTTAGCTGCTATACTCGCTGAAATAATAGGATTGAAACCTTTAGCTTCTTTTGCTGAAAGCGCTCCGTTAATACCGTCTGCAACTCCACCCACTAATGCATTTGCATAGCAGTTATCTATCGGGAATCCTGTAGATCCTGCTGCTATTACAGCTGAATAAGGATCGCTGGACTTGGTAGCTACTTTTACAAATTGATTTGTTATATCAAATCCTTTCTTGCACTGTTCATTTGAAGTTTCGCTCTGGTTACAAGGCTGCTTAGGAGGAGGAGGTAATTCCTGCTCGCTTGGCGTTCTTGGCCTTGGAGGGACATAATATTTGCTTGTTCTGTAAGAACCAGGTCCTTTAGTTCTGCTTCCTGGTCTCTTTCTTGGAGGCGTTCCAGGAGGTGTTCCAGGAGGTGTTGTCTCCGGTCCAGGATTAATTGTTCCGGTTGGGCCATTACCACCTTCAGGTCCAGAACCACCGGGCCCTGATCCGCCAGGTCCGCCTTCTCCACCTTCTCCTCCACTGGTTGCTCCGCCGTCACCAGGTCCGCCAGGTCCACCAGGTCCACCTGTACCACCAGGTCCAGTTGTGCTTGATCCACCAGGTCCACCCTGACCGCCGCTTCCGCCACCAGGTCCTCCCCAGCCACCTTGTCCTCCCGGTCCTGCAGGTGTTGTACTGTTTCCAGGTCCGCCTTGTCCACCAGGGCTTCCTGGTTGTCCATAGCCCCCTGGAGCCCCAGGTATACCAGCTTCTCCCGGCTTAGGTATTCTTGGGGTAAATACAAGTAGTAATGTATCTGTGCCTTGAAGTTTCAAAGAGAATTTACCTCCATACGTATAGTTATGGGCAACAAATCTTGATGTATCAATTGAAATTTTTGAAGTTTCAAAAGATTTGATTCCGCCTGCTGCTACTGCGATTGGCCAGCTCTTGCTTACTGAAGGCCACCAGCCGGAAAGATATCCAGGATAATTGTCTTCGTCAAGAGATGAAATTCTGATAACGAAAGGATTCGAAGCTGTAGAAGTAACATTAATGCTTCCTTGGACTTTAAGCAGGTCAAAGCCAGGATCAGCACCTGCAGCACCATTGTATTTATTGATTTCCCATAAGTAATCCTGTCCTGACCCGAAAACTGCGGATGGTAGATTGGCAGTTCCAGGGCTCGCTCCCGGATCAAAGTTGAAAGTGACTCTGGCAGTGTCATTATCTTTTGGATATGCAGCATTCAAACCTTCTGCATCCAGACAGCTGTGGCATGCAAAATCAAAGCCTACTGTATCAGCTCCAGTTAATAATCCGTTTTTGAACGAAGGAGCTAGGAACAGATCAACAAAAGCTTTTCTGTTACCAGCAGTTTCTACCAGCCCTTCTACGATATCAGCTCTTAATAGTGCAGGGTCGGAAAGGATTCCAAGTCGCATAAGTTCAATGTCCTGATTCAATCTGTTCATCAGGTGTTGTTGATCATATGCATAAAGCCTTACAGATAAAGGGAAATTGCTGTAGTTAAATTCTCTTATACCAAGATTTACAGCAAGTGTAATCTGATTGCCAGGGGCAAGATCTCTTGAAATAAATGGAATAAGTTTGATTCCACCGATTTCTGTAAAGTCAGTGTTAGGAAGATCAATATCAAGGGGATAATCAATACCAGTGATGATTTTACCTTCAAGTTTCTGAACTTCCACTACTTCTGTTTTTTGTAAAACGGTAAGGTCTCCATGCAGCACTGGAATATCTATGTTTGAAGTATTCCTGAATGTGAAGGTATAGAATCCACTTTTCCCTTTTCTTAAAATACTTGGAGCCTGAGGAATGTAATCAATAGAATATGCTCTGGCAGTTTCAACTACCACTCCTTTAACAAGAACCTGTTCTTTGTTATCCGGATTGATAACAACAACATCATAGATACCTTTCGGTGTAGATGTCAGATCCCAACGCAAGTTTAATTCCATGCTGCTAACCATTTTAACTACTTTAGCAGTAGCCACAGTAGTGTTTCCGTTTTTCAGCACTACTTTCACTCCATTTCTGAAGCCTGCACCATTCAATACTCCACTTACAATTCCTTGTCCCATTTCATTAGGTGTAATGTTCAAGATTGAGAATGGAAGCGCTTTAGCAAGCAATTTCAATTTCTGACTTCCATTGTAACCTACGGAAGATTTTATCAGAATATAATAATTGCCTGCTTTCGTCTGTGGTACAAGAACTTTCTGATTAGGTCTGTTTGCTTCAGTGTATTTAAAATCAAAATCCGTGCTTGAAGGTACACGGTTGTATGCTATGTATACTTCATTCAGTCCGTATGACTGATCACTTGTAAGAGTGAATATCAGGTCAAGGTCAGCATCCACACTGATCTGATAGTACAATCTGTCTTTTGGTGTAAGAACAGTATTTTCTACAACATCAAGATATAATGAACGTGCTTTTACAGTGAGGGTGTTGCTGCTTGTTCCGATGTTATTGTTGATATTTATTTCATTGAC
Source organism: Sporocytophaga myxococcoides DSM 11118 (assembly GCF_000426725.1). Lineage (NCBI taxonomy): Bacteria > Pseudomonadati > Bacteroidota > Cytophagia > Cytophagales > Cytophagaceae > Sporocytophaga > Sporocytophaga myxococcoides. The sequence goes on from NZ_AUFX01000005.1 coordinate 20,703, forward strand.
AGCATTTGAGCTGTTGGTTTGAAGTAATCCATTATAAACATCAGGAGTGATTCCTATTAAAGGAGCAGAGAATGTACCTCTTATAGAATCACCTGGTAAAAGATTGATGGATTTGTAATCATAATTTACCAATATATCCTTATTGGTTTGCAGGATAAGATCTTTAGATAGAAATGCATTGTTACGCAGGTTTCCTATTGCGGGTACTGTTCCAATGTTTCTGACAGAATAAGATGTCTGAATAGTATCACCAAGATATGCTGAAGGAGTTAAGTTTAGTCTCTTAACTACCAGGTCAGCTGGTGCTGCAGTAACTATCTTGATTGGTAATCCAATAGACAAGTTGTTATCATCTTGGGTATTCTCAAACACTAGATTCTGATTGTCCGCTTTGTAGAAAATAAAGTAGTTTCCATTCAGGTAGTCAGGAAGAGTTACATCAATACTATCAGTGTAACTTTCATTTTTCTTCAGGACAAGATTATATGCTGATTTTCCAACTTGAACCACTCCTGATTGAGATGCCAATGCAGGATCAAGGGCCACGAAAACCGCATCCGTCCAGAATTTGATATCATTGTAAATTGATTGAGCATCAGTACCACCTTGATTTTTAACAGTATATTTAACTGTTATTGTCTGTCCTGCATATGCCTCAGAAGGCGCATTCCATGAGGTTACTACCAGGTCAGCAGCAGGATTTGGGCTAAGTGTTATTGCTTTAAATGCAATATTATTCTTTTCATTACCTTCATTAATTACTGCTCTTGTCGCATCAGTAACCAGGAAAATATAGTATTTCCCCGAAAGCCCCTTCGGTAAATCGACCTCAGTAGAAGCATTATATCCTTCTTTTGGTGAAAGCGGACTGTTTCTGAAATTATTTACAACTAAAGCCTTGTCATTACCATCCAATATGGTATCTGCTGATATATATATACCATCTGACCATGAATTAACTTTGGTTATGTCAGTGCCTATATTGCTTATTTTCCATTCAATTTTGGCTTTGCTTCCTGAATTTCCTGCAAGAGGAACTGTTAGAGAAGAAACATATAAGTCAGATTCCAAAGGTGCATATTTAATGTATACATTCTTTGCAATACCTTTTAGATTGTTGGTTTCACTTCCATTTTCAAATATATTATCATTAGGGTCTGAATAAACAAAGAACCAGGCATTGCCGATACTTTCAGGAGCATTTAGTTTCAGTTCAAGATTTTTGATTTGACCTGCTTCGAAGGCACCTGATATAAAATTACTCTTTAAAACATAAACAGGATTCCAGGTAGATGTCGTAGAATAATAAATATGGTCGAAATAATTTGTTGCGATCCTTCCGGTTCCTATGTTCTTAACCTGATATTTTATAGTGAATTCTCTTCCTGCATAAATAGTGTCAGGAACTTCAACAGACAATACCGAAAGATCAGGATAAGATCCTGCAGAAATATTTATCATACCGGTGCTTTTTGCAATATTATTGGCCGTATAGGTGTGTTCGAAAACTTTGAATTCTTCGTTCGTCACAACATATACATAATAATTTCCTGCAATACCTTCTGGAATCTTCAATTCTTTGGTATTCGTATAACTAGAGTCTCTTAGGAATGCAGGACTATTCGTTTTATAGAATTTACCAATACTGATTGAAGAATCTTTGTTAAACGTACTTTTCTTTGAAATATAAATATTGTCGTACCAGACAGTTTCAGATTTGTGAGGCCCGTTAGCTCCTATATTTTTTATTGTATACGAGAACGATGCTTCCTTGCCCGAAACTGCTGTAGCTGGAGCCACAATTTCAGTGACAGAAAAGTCAGGAGGAGGGGTGAGGTTAATTGTAATCTGCTCGCTTGCTTTAATGTTATTGCCATATCTCGAATTTTCATCTACACCTTCTTTGTCTGCTGCAAGCACTATGATGTAGTATTTGCCTACATATTTAGGAGGCAGATTTACCTCGCTGGTCATGGTATATGTACTGTCTATTACAAGCGGTATTCCTGCAAAGTTCATACAAATGTCTCTTTGCGTTTTGCTTTTCAGGGCAACAAATGAATAACCTACATATACATCTGTTTCTGGAGAATATGAATTATCTTCTGACAGATAGATTATATCGTTCCAGTATTGATCATAGCAGCTTGGTGCTGATCCTCCTCTATAAGAACCTCCACTGGAAACTCCTGTAGTGAAAGGAATTACTCCGCTTGGATAAGATTTTTTTCCAACAGCATTTGCCTGACCAATGTTTTTAACCTGATATGTAACATTGATTTTACTTCCGTTAAATACAGAAGTAGGTGCTCCCACTGAAATTACAGCAAGGTCTGCAGCAGGGGATGGATTTACAGTTATTACTTTATATATATAATTATTTTGTTCGTTGCTTTCAAGTAAATGGTCTCCTCCGCTGGTTCTGTCTGTGGAGCATTTATCTCCTGTAAGGGTTCCATTACATGTAGCATGTTTGTTATCTGTTATGATAAAGAGATAATACGTACCAGGTACTGATGGCAGTAGCACTTCCTCACGCTGTATATACGATTTACCAGGTTGAAGATAACTTACATTTTTAAATGTCCCCAGTAATTGATCATCAGCTGCTCTTAGGTCAAGGTCTGTAGAAAGATATACTTTGTCTTCCCATTCAGCACTTCCGGTAGATGTAAGACCTGTGTTTTTAACTTCCCAAGTAAGTGCAATCGGAGTTCCACCATTTGAAGAAGAAGGAATTGTTGAACCTATTATTTGCAGATCCGGTAATGGAATGGTCTTGAATCTTTGTACAGGACCTGCAGTAGATTTACAGTTGTTTTTCGCTATTACCTGCCACTTGTAGAACAGGTTGTTTGCCAGATCCATCTTTGCTGAGTATGCTGCTCCACTGATATTAGATGCATAAGCAAATGTTGGTCTGTTAGTTACAGAATCAGGCCATATATATAAGTCATATGAAGTGGCCCCAAAAGATGTAGACCATGTTAGATTTACTGGCACAGATGCATTGATTGCCCCGTCGGCCGGTTTCATATCTGATACAACTGCTGGTGTAACAGGATTTTTCACTGCTACGGTAATTGTTCTGGATGCCCCTCTTTCCCCGCAAGCTGCAACAGGTGTTACAGTAATATTAAACGTTCCCGTTGTTGTCCAGTTTACTTTTGCTGAAGCTCCCGTTCCTGTAACCGATCCACCACCTGAAAGTTGCCATTCGAAATTAACACCAAATTGACCTGGAACAGAGTAAGTCCATTCACCAGGACAAACATCCGTCAGACCAGATATTGCAGAAGGCTGGTCAGGTACCGGACATAAAAGTTTAAAGGTTTGAACAGGACTTTCAGTTTGTTTACAGGTGTTTTTGGCTGCTACTTGCCAGTTGTATACAATTCCCTTTGAGAGTTCTTCTGTTACTCTATATGTAACTCCACTAAGAGCGCTTTTAAAAGGAGCTCCAGGTTTAGATTCATTTTTTGGCCATAGGAAAAGGTCATATGATGTGGCGTCCTTCGCAGTTGACCATGATAGGTCTAATGGAAGAGTAAGATTTTCACTGCCATCTGGAGGAGACATTCCGGTAATCGCTGCAGGTACAGGTGTATTGATTACTGTAACCTGCAATGTGCGAGCAGTTCCTGTTTTACCACATTTTACAGAAGGCGTGACGGTTAGCGTATATGTCCCAGGTGTGCTCCAGGTTACATCTACTGATGATCCAGATCCGGAAATTACCCCATCGCCTGTAACTGACCATGTGTAATCAATTCCTTCAGCTCCTTGTATGCTGTATGATTTTTTAACAGGACAAGTTTGTGTTTCACCAGATATAGCTGGCGGCTGTTGAGGTGTAATACAGTTTAGTGTAAATGTCTGAATCGCACTTTCTTTGGATTGGCAGCTATTGTTTGCTACAACTTGCCATTTGTATGGTTTACCAAACTCAAGACCTGAACTAACAATATAGTTTGTAGACGTGATTCCTTTATACAACGCACTGATTGGTTTTGAGCTACCATCTTTCCAGATGAACAGATCATAGTTGTCAGCATTTTGACTTGCAGACCATGAAAAAGTCAATGGTAAAGCCAGATCTGTAGCTGCATCAGCAGGAGCCATATTTGTTGCAGCAGTCGGAACTGGTTTATCTGCAACGGTTACTGTTAATGTCTTTGCAGTACCTGTCTTTCCACATGCTACTGATGGTGTTACAGTGATGGTAAATGTACCTGTTGATGTCCAGTTTATAGTTGCAAAGCTACCGATGCCGGTTAAAGTGCCTCCTCCTGAAATTGTCCAGCTATAATCAACTCCTGATTCTGGCTCAACATAATACGATTGTTCTCCCGGACATACAGCATTAGAACCAATTATTGCTGCCGGCTGAGATGGTGTAACGCAGTTCAGGGTAAATGTCTTTACAGCACTTTCCTTTGCTTCGCATAATGATTTAGCAACAACTTTCCACTTGTAAGGAACGCCGTAATCTATCCCGAATGTAACTTTGTAAGCAGTATCTGTAATATCCCTCGCATAAGGATATGTTAATGCAAAATCAGTTGTGCCATAATATAGATCATATTTAGTTGCATTAGCAGTTTTGTTCCAGGTAAAAATCACTGGTAATGTGAGGTTATTAGCAGCATTAGCAGGTTGAACAGTTGTAACTGTTCCCAATGATGGTATTGAAACCACTGATACATTCCTGGAGATGGTATCACTGTTCTTACCGCAATTACCATTGACATACAATTTCACAGTTTGATTCCCGAGAGTAGTCCACTTTACAGTGATAGTTCTTCCTTCATTTTTTGTGATAGTGCCACCAGAAGAAATTAACCAGTGATAGGCAGCTCCGTCAAGTTCTGAAGAAGTATAGGTCTGCTCGCCCAGGCAGGAACTTTCTTCTCCCTGTATTGCATATGGCTTGGTTGGATTTACGCAGAATGTTTTAGTAACAGGATCTGCAGCTTTATAGGTTGCATTTCCGTTTTGCGATGCCTGAATAGTTACCGTTCCAATACCAGTAAAGGATACTTCATTGCCATTATAGAGAAGTGCAGGTCCTGAAACAGTGTAAGTGACGGGAAGCCCAGAGCTTGAGCTAGCATTCAATGTGAAGTAATCATCAAAGTCTCTGTCTGGGAGCGAATTGAATGTGATGGTTTGTGCAGTTTGTCCGGAAGACAAAACACCATTGGGTGATAGCTGAACTATAATAGCTTTGGTGCTATAATCATTTCCCTGATTATACCCACCTGCGTTCGATTGCACCGGCAAAGATTCACTGTTAGAATATCCTGTAGCTATGACATTACCACTTCCATCTGAGGTAATGCCTGTTATCTGATCATCATAGCCTCCGCCATAATAAGTAGCCCATTGTCTTGCGCCTGAGCCGTTAAATTTCAGAATAAAGCCATCATCATCCTGCTGTGTAGATCCCTGTGACTGGTTGTATCCTCCTGCAATGGCAAGTGTAGGTAGGTTCCCTAACGAAGAATAACCACCTACAAGAATATTACTTGATTTATCCGATGCGATAGCTGTTCCATAATCATGACCTGTTCCACCATAATAAGTAGCCCATGATCTTACTCCGGCATTTGTAAACTTTACAATAAAAGCATCGCTTTCACCTCCGGCATTAGTAGCTTGATTGTAAGCTCCTGAAAGATTTTGAAGAGGGAAATCAGTACTTGCAGTTCCTCCGGTAATTAATACGTTATTGCCTGCATCAATTGCTATGCTGCCGGCACTTTCAACTCCACTTCCTCCATAGCAAGTTGCCCAAACTAAAGAGGCACTGCTGTTGAATTTCATCAGGAAAGCATCATAATAGTTTGTTGCCCCAGTATTTAAAGGCTGGTTGTATGCGCCGGATACAGTTTTTCCGGTAAAACCATAAGATGTGATTCCTGTGATCCAGAAGTTGTTATTAGCATCTACCGCAATGCCGCTTGGATTGATAAAGTAACCACCATAGTAACTTGCCCAAAGCCTGGCTCCATTCGCATCAAACTTTGCGAAAAAAATATCACCTGTTCCAAAGGAAGTAGCAACATTGAGAGCTCCTGTTAAGGATTTTACAGGAAGGTTTGTGCTCTGTGAAGATCCTGTGAGGATGATATTTCCGGACCCATCAATTGCAACATCAGCACCTTCATCATCTTCTGAACCACCAAAGTAGGTGCTCCACTGCAACGCGCCGCCTGTATTAAATTTTGCAACAAAAGCTTCTTTAATATAGTCCTCATTGAATGACTGTTGATAGCCACCTGTCACTGTTTTTAAAGGAAAGTCATTACTTGTTGTATAACCTGTAATTGCTATGTTCCCATTTGCATCTACCCCGATTCCTTTCAAAGCATCATCATCATTACCTCCAAAGTAAGTTGCCCACTGGCGAACTCCATTATTATTGAATTTAACTATAAAGACATCCTGATATCCGGAAAGTAAAGATTGATTGTATCCTCCTGAAATATTTTGTGTTGGGAAATCATCACTATAAGTATTTCCTGCCATATATATATTGCCAGCAGCATCTGTAGCAATATCTTTGGCTTCATCAGATCCCGTCCCACCGTAGTAAGTGGCAAATGGATCTATTACCAGATCTTGGTTTTTGTTGAAGCGGGATATGTTAAATCCAACAGTGTTGTTGTTTAATAACTTAAAATCAGAACCTACTTCAACCTTTTCATTATTGACAGTCTGATAGGTATAAGGTTTAAGTTCTTCAATTTTTCCTAAATTATGATTGATCAATAGCTGACCATTGCTGCTTAACGCAGTGCCTTCAGCGCCTTCATATTCCATCGCTATTATAGAAGGATCTCCTCCCGGATGAACTATAAAGTCATACTTGATTCCCTTGCCATTTGCATAAAATACAAGGTCAATGTTGGGATATATCTTTTTGTAAATAATTTTTTTGTATCCAGGTACATTGGTAATGCCTTCGAGGCAATGTTTATAAAAGAAGTTGAAATACCCTTCTGCTTTTTCTTCAGAGAGAATTTCTGGAGTTTTATTTCCACCTTTTATATGAAGGACTAAAGTTTGTTCTTCAAAGGTTAACTTCGTACCTGTTGCCCGATCCTTTGCTTTTCCTGTGGCTTCAGAAAATTCTTCCTTCTCTTTTTTGAATGAATACACAATTCGATCCTGAAGGAAATAAACTTGAGCGCCCTTGGCAGACATATAATACTTTATGCCTTTCATGGCTTTTCCGTCGTGGCTTGCCAGCTGTCCTCTGTTTTCAATGAAGAGGGGAGAAGCATCTTTTTGAATTGTACTTAAGTCTCTTGCTTGTATTGGAATAAATGCTGCAAGGAAAAAGTAACACAATAGATGTAAAAAACGATTCATAGTAAATTAGTAAAATTTGCTGTTAGGTTGTTGTTTGGTGCCCTGAAATACAGGTATATATAGTGAATACTACTCGGCAGTATTGGATTTAATATATTTTTTAAAGCCCTCTAAAACTTTAATGGGATGCAAAGTTAGAAGAAAATGAATTTCAGGTAAGTCCTGTAAAGTGGTATTTTTATATAGGAGTTCTATTTGGGAGCCTTAGTCCCTAGCAGCTTTTAGAACGTGTTATAGTATTTTTATAAGGGAATAGTTTTTTTGAATGATCTAAGTTTCTCCCTCTTGCTCTTCCATGAAATACTGAAAATTATAGGTTAAATTCTCTTAATTGTTGTTTAAACATAAATATTCAATTTATTAAGGCTCTCTTAAGAAGAGAATTGAAAGTCCAGATGAATTGAATAAATATTAATTTTTTAATCTTTAGATAAATTCTAATATTTATTTAGAATAATTCTAAATAATTGATTGGTTATTAGGGAAGGAGTTTTATATTTGTTCTTTAGAATAATTCTAAATAATTAGAAAGTTAAACTAAGTAGTATTGTTGGAGAAATTAAGAACTCAAATTTGAAGAGTGTGAAATCTCCACAGATGAAAATAGTGATTTTTGAAAAAAGAATATTTAATTGTTGAATAACTTTAATATACCAGATATGTGCGAGCAGATTCAGTTAAGTAAGACAAGACACGGACAGATCTTCAGATGCAACAAATGTGAAGGAAAGGTTTGTCTTATGTATAAGAACATAGTTCAGGGATTGCAAATAAATGATTTCTATAAACTAAAAAATGTTATAGATACTGTAAATATTGAAGAGTTTTTTCTTCAATACCAAGGAGAGCAAAGACTAAGTATAAGAACTTCCTTCTCAGATCTGTTTTTTGCTTTTGATGTCAGTGAGTTGTATGAGTTAAGAGAACTTATGACTTATGCAGATCTAAAAATCAAACTGTATGAAAACATAAAAAATAATCTTAATTAAATTCCATTAATTTGTCCTATGTATTAACAAAGAAGTTAATTATTATTTCACCATAACAATTGCCAATAAAATATAGAGCAGCCATGAGAGTTGCTATGTATTAGTATTTTTTGTTTTTCTTAATGTTAACTAACTCCGGAGCATTAGTACGTTCCGGAGTTTTTTTGTTTTAAACACCTATGAGTGCAGCCCCTATAACTCCTGCCGAATCTCCTGTTGTATTTTTTACTATGATCGTTTTTAATTCATCATTAAAATGATATTTTTTTACCTGATCAATTCCGAGCGTATAAAGTTCTTCAATGTTTGAAACTCCTCCTCCAAGAACTACAATATCAGGATCTATTACCGCAAGTACATTGGAGAGTGCTACTCCAAAATGCTCAAAAAACTTCTGCATGATGATTCCTGCATTCTGATTGCCTGAACGATATAGTGATATAATTTCATGCAGAGATTTTTTTTCTCCTGTCAGGTCTTCATATCGCTTCTCAACTCCGCCTCCTGAGATAAATGTTTCTACACAGCCCCGTTTACCGCAATAGCATGCTGGTCCTTTCTGATAATCTATAGTGGTATGTCCCCATTCACCTGCTATTGATTGTAAGCCTGGTATGACTTCTCCTTTGTATACGATTCCTCCGCCACATCCTGTTCCCATGATAACTCCGAATACCATTGATTGGCCTTTACCAGCTCCGTTCAAGGCCTCGGCCATGGCAAAGCAGTTAGCATCATTTTCTATGGCTACTTTTCTACCAATTCTTTTTTCAAGATCGGGAAGAAATGGTTTTCCATTAAGACAAACAGTATTAGAGTTTTTAAGCATACCTGTTTTAGCAGATACGGATCCAGGTGTACCAATTCCAAAGGTGTGTTCAGCTTCATTGATAGCCTTGCTACATTCTTTATACAATGAAGCGATGTTATCGAGAATATGATCATAACCTTTTTCCTGTTCTGTATTAATTCTCTTTCTGAAAATTTCATTTAAGGAATCATTCAGGATGATAGCTTCTATTTTGGTACCGCCAAGATCTATGCCGATTTTAAACATATTGCATAAGAATTAGATTTTTATAAATATAAAAGAAATGATGAAATCTTATGTAGCTAATTAAAGGAGCAACACAATGCAGTTGTAATGTATGAGTATCATAGTTCAGTATTGATTCCCTTAATTCTGGAAACATTTAGGAAGTGCTGAAAAATATTTTTTTGATGCATAATATTATTATTCCTAATTCCTTACAGAATCCTCTTTTAGTTTTGATTTAAATATTAAAGGAGTCTGAAATCAATTTTGAAAGCTGATAAAAGAATGACGAAAATACTGAAATATTATTTATTATTATTTTTTATCCTGCCATATGTTGTCACTTATGGACAAGATTATAATCTTAATCAATTGCTTGAAAAAGCAAAGTCTTCCTATCCTGTCATAAAGGCAAAGCAATACGAAGTAAGAAGCGCTCAGGAAAAGGTGGGATTTGCAAGGGCTGATTATTTGCCTAATTTTATTTTGGCAGATCAATATACATATTCTACAAGTAATAATCTTGAAGGAGCCTTTTATCCTAATGAAGGAACTACCTTTGCACCATCAGGTGGTATCAGGCAGGATAACATATACAAAGGAGCATATGGAAGTTATACAACTGCTATTCTTGATTGGAAAGTAGTTAATTTTGGAAAGGTGTCTGCAGGTATCAATGCTGCAAAGGCTGAAAAGTCAAAGGCTGAAAAGGATTATGAAAATGAGTTGTTTCAGCATCAGGTTAGAATCGCAGATTTATATCTTCTTTTACTTATCAATCAGCAGTTGAAGCGTGTTCAGGAATTTAATCTCCAGAGAGCCAAAGATTATATGAATACAATCAATGCCCGGGTCGCTGCCGGATTAAAGCCTGGAGTGGACAGTTCTCTCGCTCATGCTGAATATACCAAAGCTGAACTATTACTTCTGGAGAGTCAGAGAAATGAGCTTTCCTATGGACTTAAACTTAAGGAATTGAGCGGGGGAGAAATGAAAGATACCCTTTCTATCGACACCATGAATTTTTTCAAAGAGTTGCCTATTCCAATTATAACTGATAATGATAATTTGAAAAATGCACCATCACTCAGGTTATATCAATCTTTCAGAGATTTAAGCAAAGCAAGAAGTATTTCTATTAAACGTTCGTTTTATCCTTCTTTATCTATTGTTGGAACAACATGGGCCAGAGGTTCCGGCATTTCTAGGAAAACAAATGAATACAGAACTGATTTTTCAAGTGGTGTGGATTATCAGGTTTTCAATTATCTGGCTGGTGTGGCATTAAAGTGGAATCTCACTAGTTATTTTAAAATTCACAGAGATTATGAAAGTGAGATGTTTCAATATGACAAATATCAACTTTTATATGATGCCCAGGTCTTGCGTCAGAGCCGTGAATTGAAGGATTCAGAGATGCAGTTCAATGTTGCATTAAAACAGGCTCAGTTGTCACCTGTTCAGCTGGAAGCTGCGAGGGCAGCCTTTGAACAGGCGCAGATCAGGTATAGCTCCGGTTTGACTGATTTGCCGACATTTACCCAAAGCCTAGTGACTCTTAACAGAGCAGAAGCCGATAATTATATTGCCTATAGCAATGCATGGAGGGCTTTACTCATGAAGGCAGCGGCAGCAGGAGATCTTTCATTGTTTTTAAATCAGGTGAAATAAATTTTAAATTAACCAGGATACATGTTTCAATTAATCAGGTCAGCACTTAGAAACCCTATTGCCATTATGGTAATGGTGATAGGAATTGGATTTTTTTCCATGCTATCGTTGTTTAAAATTCCGGTTGATATATTTCCTAATCTGGATTTGCCAACTATTTATATTGTTCAACCATATGGTGGTATGGCACCAGAGGAGATGGATGCATTTATAGCAACCAGGTACCAGGATCACTTTCTTTATGTTTCAGGAATCAGAAATGTTGATGTGAAGACCATACAGGGACTGTGCCTTATAAAACTTGAATTTTATCCTGGAACCAATATGGCTCAGGCTGCAGGAGAGGTGGCCAATAATGTTTCGAGAGCCAAAGCTTATATGCCAGAAGGGACAGTTCCGCCTCAGGTAATACGATTTGATGCAAGCTCCGTACCTGTTGGTCAATTAGTTTTTGAAAGTAAAACCAGTTCTTTGAACGAAATACAGGATCTTGCAAGTTCAAGGGTGCGTCCGATGTTTTCTAAGATTGAAGGTGTTTCAAGTCCTCCTCCTTTAGGTGGAAATCAAAGATCCGTTCTTATTAAAATTGATCCTAATCTAGTAAGGAGTTATAAGCTAACTCCGGAAGAAATAATCAAGGCTGTTGTGGCGAACAACCAGCCTTCTCCTGCGGGTAATCTCAGGATAGGAAAAAAAACGCTCATGACGCCTGTGAACTCTTTAATTGAGCGCCCTGAAGATTTTTTGAATATTCCTATAAGAATAGGTGCTGGTCCGACTGTTTTCATTCGTGATATAGGCGTTGTAGAAGACGGATCTGATATTACTGTAAGCTATGCTTTGGTCAATGGAAGAAGAGCCGTTTACATTCCTGTTGTAAAAAAATCGGATGCCTCTACTTTAACAGTAGTAAATAATATAAAGACTGCGTTACCTACTCTGCAGAATGCATTACCTGAAGATGTAAATGTGACTTATGAATTTGATCAGTCAGGTTATGTAATAAACGCTCTGAAAAGCCTTGTCAGTGAAGGTATTCTTGGAGCTGTACTTACTGGACTTATGGTGCTATTGTTTCTTAAGGATTGGCGTAGCGTGATCATTGTCGTTGTGACTATTCCGATTTCGGTTCTTTCAGCAGTCATTTTGCTGAATTTGTTCGGACAAACGATAAATATAATGACTCTAAGCGGCCTGGCATTGGCAATAGGTGTGCTTGTAGATGAATCAACTGTCACCATTGAGAATATTCACCAGCATCTGGAGATGAATAAACCTAAAGCTGTTGCCATTTGGGATGCTTGTAAAGAAATTGCTCTTCCGAAATTGCTCATCTTGTTTTGTATCCTTGCTGTATTTGCGCCGGCATTTATAATGGTAGGAGTGCCTAAGTCTATGTTCCTGCCCCTTTCTCTTGCGGTGGGCTTTGCGATGATTGCTTCGTTTATACTTTCTCAAACTTTGGTGCCGGTTTTATCTAACTGGCTATTAAAGCATCATGGTCGTCATGAAGGAAATACCTTAGCACTGGATCCGGAAGAGATTAAAACAATGATCAATGATGGGTTTGAAAAGCAGGAGAAACCTTCTGCATTTGAGCGATTCAAGCAGAGGTATATTCGAATATTAGGGAAGATTTTAAAGAATAGAGCAAGGTGGACGGTAGGATATTTTGCGGCTTCCATCATACTGATTGGCCTATGTATGTATGCTATTGGAACGGATATATTACCAAAAGCAAGTAGCAATCAGTTTCAGCTGCGAATCAGGGCCAAAGATGGAACCAGGGTCGAAGAGACAGAAAGAATAACTCTTAAAATACTTAGACTGATCCAAAATGAAGTGGGAGCGGATAATGTGGAAGTTTCTTCAGCTTTCGTAGGAACAGTACCTTCAAGCTATGGTACCTCTAATATCTTTGTTTTTAATAGCGGTCCTCAGGAATCTGTTATGCAGGTAGCTTTTTCTGAACATGCTGACATAAATATGGATGATTTAAAGGAGCGTATTAGAACAAAAGTTAAAGAGCAGCTTCCCGATGTAAGGATATCTTTTGAACCTATAGAGCTTGTTGATAAAATTATGAGTCAGGGCTCTCCCAACCCAATAGAAGTAACAGTGGCATCTAAAGATATCAAAGAAGCCAATAGGTTTGCGGAAAAGATTTTGAAGAACATGAAAGCTATTTCATTTTTAAGAGATGTTCAGATAGCTCAGCCTATGTCATACCCTACACTTAAGGTTAATATTGACAGGGAACGTGCCGGTCAGCTTGGTCTTACATCCACTCAGATTTCAAGGTCACTTGTGGCTGCGACATCTTCAAGCAGGTTTACAGATAAGAACCTTTGGATGGACTATAAGAAAGGGCTTGCTTATCAGGTACAGGTTCAGATTCCGGAAACGGAAATGACCTCAATTGATGATATAGGAAACATTCCACTTCTTAGTGACCAGTTGCATCCTGTGCTTTCAGATGTGGCGACATTTTCTGAAGTATCAGCTCCTGGCCAGTTTGATCGTTCAGGACCAAACAGACTTGTAACAATCACTGCTAATCTACATAAGACAGATCTGGGAAGAGCTGGGAAAGAAGTACAAAAGGCAATTAAAAAAGCTGGTAGTCTTCCCAGAGGTTTGGTTGTAGATCTTAAAGGGCAAACTAAACTTTTAAACGATACATTGAATAGCCTTCAATTGGGACTGCTTGCGGCGGTGGTCATTATTTTCCTTTTGCTGGCGGCTAATTTTAAATCATTTAAATTGGCGTTGCTGATTCTTTCAGCTGTTCCAGCTGTGGTCGCAGGAGCTTTGTTAATGTTGCTGGCTTGCGGAGCAACTCTTAATCTGCAATCCTATATGGGGTTAATCATGTCTGTAGGTGTTTCGGTGGCAAATGCTATACTGATGATTACCAATGCTGAGCAGGTCAGACTGGAATTAAAGGATGCTCCGCATGCAGCAATGCTGGCGGCAAATAGCAGAATTCGTCCCATTCTCATGACAAGTATTGCAATGATTGCCGGTATGATTCCCATGGCAAGCGGACTAGGAGAGGGGGGAGATCAGGTTGCTCCATTGGGACAAGCGGTTATTGGGGGATTGCTAGCATCAACAATGGCCTCCCTGTTTATTTTGCCTGCAATTTTTGTTTCATTGCAGAAAAAGGCATCGTTTAATTCAATCTCTCTTGATCCGGAAGATCCGGAAAGCACTTACTATAAATTACAACAAAAAGGAATATATGAACATGTTTAGAATAGCTTTTAGCATTGCAATTGTTACATTACTATTTGCATGTAGCAAGGAAGAAAGGAAGCATGAGTCAGTGCACAAAGATGAAGTTGCACTGGTGGCTGTTTCAAAAGTATTAAGTCTTCAGCCTGAAAAACCACTGTTGTTGCCAGGGGAACTACATCCATGGAATAAGGTAAGTATTTATTCGAAAGTTAAAGGGTTTGTAAAAGAGCTGAAAGTAGACAGAGGTTCACAGGTGCGCAAAGGTCAGATTCTTGCGGTCCTGGATGCTCCTGAAGTACTTGCCGAATTTGATCAGGCAAAAGGTCAGCTTTCAGCAGCAGAAGGTGCATATGAGGAATCAAAAGCCAGGCTGATTGCATCGTCTCTTACATACCGAAGATTAATAAAAGCAAATGCTACAAAAGGAGCAGTCGCATTGAATGAACTGGATCAAGCCAAAGCAAAGATGTTTGCAGACAGTGCATCCGTTTCCAATGCAAAAGGCAATTTGGATGCAGCACGCTCGCATTATAGGACTAAGCAGGAATTGGTCAATTATCTTTCTATTACTGCTCCATTTGATGGTGTAATTATAGAAAGAAATATAAGTCCAGGTGCATTGACAGGGGCGACGGATGGAAATTCCAAGCCACTTTTTATTCTGGAAGATAACTCCAGACTTCGTCTGACACTTGCAATTCCTGAATTGTATTCTAATACTGTTAACAAGGAAGGTGTGGTTACTTTTCAGGTAAGCGCAGTTCCTGATAAGGATTTTAAAGCAAAGTTTGGAAGAAGTGCAGGTAGCGTGCTGGATAAAAATAGAGTGATGATGGCAGAGTTTGATTATAATAATATAACTAAAGAGCTAAAAGCAGGGATGTACGCAGATGTTCAGATACCTGTTGTGAGGTCATCAGCAACATTATTTGTTCCCAAGTCAGCAGTTGTAAATTCAAGTGAAGAAGTATTTGTGATAAGAAATAATAAGAACAAAGCAGAATGGGTGCCTGTGAAAAAGGGGATTGTTTTGGATACACTTGTTGAAGTCTTTGGAGATCTGAGTAAAGGGGATGTTATTCTGAAAGAAGGTTCTGAAGAGATAAGAGATGGGCAGGAGTTGAGGGTGAATAGCAAGTTATAAGTACTAAGTTTTAAGTTATAAGTAAAGGAACTCGAAGGATTCTTACAGCTTATAACTTAAAACTTAATACTTTATTTCGACAGTATCATCTTATGCAACGAATTCCCATATCTGTATTCTACTTTCAATCCTGAGTGGTCTGCAATTTTCTTTACAATGGAAAGGCCAAGGCCGAGAGAATCACTATTCTTATCTTTCTTAAATCTTTCAAATAACTTCTCAGGAACAGTAACAAGTGGATGGCCGGTATTGCAAACCTCAATTGAGGTATTTTTGATTTCAATGTTTACAGCCCCGTGAGATACGTTGTGGACAATAGAGTTTTTAATGATGTTGGTTAATAAAATATCAGCAAGATCCCCATGTATGTTTGACTGAAATGTACCTTTATTGATAAGACTTATACTGATATTTTTGTGGGTATATAAAGCTTCAAATTCTTCCAACTTGCCGCGGATCATAACATTAAAGTCTATCTGCTCTAATGTATTGTATTGGCCATTATCTATTTTTGAAAGAAGGAGAAGTGCCTTGTGCATCTTAGAAATTTTTAAGCAAGCATTCTGAATATCTTCAATCCAGAGTACCTGTTTGTCTGTAAGATTGTCGCACTGGATAAGGTTTTCGACTTTGCTATTGATAATCGCTAGCGGGGTTTGAATTTCATGAGAAGCATTTTCAGTATATTCTTTTAGACTCAGATAATCCTTACGCATTTTACCTGTCATTTTTTTAATTACATCATTCAGTTCATTAAACTCATAGATTTGAGTTTCTGAAACCTGAATATCTTTATCATCTTTGATGTCAAATTTTTTGGCTTTGTCTAGAGTATTGTAAAAAGGCATCCATATATTTTTTGACATTTTTCTGAAAAAGATAAACATGCTGGAAAGGCCTATATTTAACAGGAAGAGCATGGTAAGTGTAATGTATCTGATAAGCTCAGTGGTTTCGATGAGAGACTTACGAATGCTTATTTTATACCAGTTGTTTTTAAGTTTATTATAAAAGGTGAGTTCCCGAAATGGGACATCTTCTTTGGTGTATTTATTGTAAAAAATGGTGTCTTTGAAAGTGTCTTCAGCCTGAGTGGGATCAAATTTTGACAGCTTTTGAATCTCAATTTTATTTTCTACAAAATAGGAGCTTTCATCCCAACCCCCATGTCTTTTTACAAAAGCTTCGAAATCATGCTGCTCTGCTCTCAGTCTCTCTTCAACTTCTTTATAGATCAAATGCTTTACGGCAATGTAGAATGTACCAGCAATGAGAAGGTAGGTGATTAATGAGATTAATATATAGTAGATTGTTGTTTTGGTAAGAAGTTTCATTTTTCCCCAAATTTATAACCGATTCCGTAAATAGACTGGATGTAATCTTTGCTGCCTTTGTCCAATAGCTTTTTCCTTAGGTTTTTAATGTGTGAATATACGATATCCAATGAATCTGCCGAGTCTATATTGTCCCCCCATAAGTGCTCAGCAATGGCAACTTTGGTAAGTACATGATTTTTGTTGGACAGAAAATACATCAGCAAGTCAAATTCTTTTCGATAAAGAACAATCTCGTTATTGTTCACAAATACCTTTCTGGAGTTGAGATCAACTTTGATTTCATGAAATAATATCTCATTGCTGCCATTAAAATTTCTTCTTCTCAGAAGAGATTTAATGCGGGCGTTTAGTTCAGAAAAGTGAAATGGCTTTACTAGGTAGTCGTCTGATCCTGTATTTAAACCCCGGACTTTATCATCAAGTGAGTTTCTCGCTGAAATAATAATAATTCCTGTAGATGATGAAGATTTTTTCAGATTCTCTACCAGTGAAAAACCATCTCCCCCCGGAAGATTAATATCAACTACAACACAGTCATAATTATATATCATTATCTTCTCCAGTCCGCTTGGATAGTCGTAGGCTGCTTCGCAGAGGTATCCTTCTTTTTCCAGCTGAGAAGTAATGCTTCCTGCAAGTGCTTTTTCGTCTTCAATAACCAGAATTTTCATAAAGCAATGTTTTTTTAAAAGTAGTGAATGATTCTGGAGTAAAATGGGAATTGGTAACCTTTTCAGTTTAAGGTTGCTCAATTGGATATAAATAATTTCAACAAATTTAATTGTAAAAAAAATCCTGAAGAATCGTAATCCAAATTGGTTTTTGCAATAATTTTGAATATTTGTGATTTGAAATTACTAATATGGAAGACTACCTCTGTAATATGTACTCCTTTCTCCTCGACCGCACAGCGCGTAGAGTAAAACAATATGCACAGCAGCAGTTTAATGAGAAAAGCTTTAATGTCACTCTGGATCAGTGGCTTGTGCTGCGACATTTATATGAACATAATGATCTGAATCAAAAAGAACTGGCTGAGCTTCTTTTTAAAGATACACCTACACTCACACGTATTATCGACCTACTTTGTGATAAAGGGCTAACAGAGCGTAAAATGCATACGAGAGATCGCCGGTCTTTCATTGTTCATTTAACAGATGCTGGGCTGGCTATGGTAAAGGAATTAATGCCGCAGGTTTCAGGAATCCGTTTAAAAGCTTGGCAGGGACTTTCTGAAAAAGACTTTGAAGAGTTTAAAAGGATTCTAAATTCAATATATAATAACCTGGAAAATAGCTAGTTAATAATAATGTAAATTTTTTTACCCAATTAGTTGTTGTGCTAATTATTGTTGAGGATATTTGTTTAATAAGTTATTCATCCATCTAATTTCATAATTTTTATGATACACACAGATTTATGCATTATTGGAGCCGGACCTGTCGGACTTTTTGCTGTTTTTGAAGCTGGTTTATTAAAGATGCGCTGTCACCTTATCGATGTTCTTCCGCAGATCGGTGGGCAGTTGTCGGAGATTTATCCTAAAAAACCAATTTATGATATACCAGGCTTTCCAGAGGTACTGGCTCAGGATCTGGTAGACAATCTCAAAAAACAAATAGATCCATTTAAGCCTACCTATACTTTGGGGGAAAGGGTCGAAACACTTGTGAAAAGGGAAGATGGGACTTTCGAAATAAAAACTTCTGATGAGTCTGTCATTACCTGTAAAGCTGTTGTAATTGCTGGAGGTCTAGGGTGTTTTGAGCCAAGAAAACCGGAGATAGAGAACCTTGAAAAATATGAAGGAAAAGGAGTTTATTATATGGTTAAAGATCCCGAGCGCTTTCGTGATAAAAAGATCATCATTGCCGGAGGAGGTGACTCTGCTTTAGACTGGACTATTTTTTTATCTAACGTCGCATCAGAAGTCACACTTGTTCATAGAAATGAATCTTTCAGAGGGGCACCAGATAGTGCTGAGAAGGTCTTTGAACTGGCCAAAGCCGGTAAGGTTAAATTGTTATTAAACACTCATCTTAAAGAACTGAAAGGAGATAATATCCTTGAATCTGCTACTGTAATAGGCAAAGAGAAGGAGGTTCGCGAACTTAAAACGGATTATCTCATTCCGTTATTTGGCCTGAGTCCAAAGCTTGGCCCTATTGCGGAGTGGAAATTGAACATAGATAAAAATGCGATTGAAGTAAATACATTTGATTATAGTACAAATGTTCCCGGAGTATTCGCGATTGGTGATATAAACACTTATCCTGGTAAGCTGAAGCTTATTCTGTGCGGATTTCATGAAGCAGCACTGATGGCTCAGAGTGCTTTCAAATATGTTTATCCCGATCAGAAGCTAAGCTTTAAGTATACAACTGTAAATGGAGTCAATGCTTTTTAATTTTTACTTATATGATAAAATTTGAAATAGAAGATAGACAAGGGAATATACAGGAAGTAGAAATCCCGGAAGATATTAATCTGAGTTTAATGGAAGTTTTGAAAGCTTCAGATTATCCGGTATTGGCAACCTGTGGGGGAATGGCGCTTTGTGCGACATGTCATATAGAAGTGGAAAGAGGTTTGGAGAAGTTGGGAGAGCCGTCAGATACAGAACTGGATATGCTGGATACTTTGCCTGATGCTTCTTCAGCTAGCAGGTTGGCTTGTCAGATAAGAATAGGAAGTCATTTGAATGGAATGATGTTTAAGTTGAAAGGTGAGTAATATAACTTGTATTATAAAAAAAAGCCCCGCAGCTTTCGCTTGCGGGGCTCCACACTTAAACACAACAAATCTTGTACTTCGTCAAAAAATCAAACTATTTGTTGGTACCTTTACGCTCTTTGTGAGCTTGCTTTCTTTTTTCTTTCATCTCCGCTTTTTTAGCTTCAAGTTTAGTATACTGATCTTTATTTAGTACACTTTGAAACTCTTTATCCTGTTCATCTTTCAGCGCTTTCATCTGCTTACGATGTTCTTCATGCATTGCTTTTCTTTTGTCAGAATATTTCTGATTGATGGTTTCAACTTTGGCTGTCTGATCATCTGACAATGACAGCTCAGTTTTCATCCATTCAGTTTGCTTCTTTGGGCTAAATCTATCTCCTTTATGAGGATGTTTAGGCCCATCAGTCTGAGCAATGGCCTGTGAAACAAATAGAACAGCACTCATCATAAGTGCACTGAAGATTACTTTTAATTTCATGGTGGTCATAGTTTTCAAAGGTTTAGTTTTCTTATTAATAAAATTTTAATACGGGTATTACCCCTTTATTCATATCTACTAAACCATTAACACGAAATTAGTGCCTGTTTCTTTCGGCTTTTACAAAGAATATACCAAATCGTAAAATGTAAAGACGAAAAGGATTAAAAACACTTATTATAGACTATTTGTATGAAATTATCGCCTTTTGATTTTCAATCATCAATTCAAATTCACCGGGCTCTGTTACAGTCTCTAGCTTTCTGTTTACGAAGGCTAAATCTTTTTTGTCCAGTTCGAATTCTACTGTGACAGTTTCTCCGGCATTGATTGCAACCTTTTTGAATTTTCTAAGGCGCTTGTTGTCAGGCGTGACGCTGGCAAACAAATCTCTCGAATACAATTCTACAGCATGTTTTCCGTTCATCTGTCCACTGTTTTTTACTTCCACAGAAACTTTTACTGTCTCATTTCCTGTAAACTCTTTCTTACTAACTTTTATAGGACTGTATTCAAAAGTCGTATAGCTCAATCCGAAACCGAAAGGCCACTGAGGTTTGTATCCATTGTATTCAAACCCTTGGGCTGTTTCCTGGATCTTTTCAGTAAACTTGTGATCATACAAAATCAGATCTCCTGTAGCTGCAGGATAAGAAAACGGTAGTCTGCCATCAGGGTTATAATCTCCGAACAATACGTCTGCTATAGCATCAGCACCTTTGGTGCCTGGCCAGTATGCCTGTATTATTCCTTTTACACCAGGTACTATCGAATTGATCACTCGGGGTCTTCCTTGAGTCATGATGAGAATTACCGGCTTCCCGGTGTTAATTGCTGCTTTAGCAAGATCTAATTGATTTGCCGGAAGGTCTAAATCATCAATAGCTCCCGGTTGTTCAGCATATGCATCTTCTCCAAGACAAAGAACGATGAAGTCAAAGGCAGATGCATTTTTAAAAATGGACTCAGTTGCAAAATTGACTTCGTTATTATATTCTTTTGATCCGAAAAAGGTAACATTGCTTTTGCCTGTTTTTTCTTCTATTGCCTGAAGAATTGTTTTGGTTGTGGATGGATAGTATTTACTATTGTTGCCTTGCCAGGTATAAGACCAGCATCCGTGAAGGCTGGGAAGATTGTCAGCTCCTGGGCCGGCAAGGAGTATTTTAGCATTTTTCTTTAAAGGCAATACAGGAGTTGCTCCAAGGCTTTCATTTTTTAAAAGCGTGATAGATTCTCTTGAAGCCTGCAGAGCCGCTGCTCCGTATTCAGGAAGGTTAAACAAAGAGGCAGCTGATTTTTCAGGATAAGGATTATCAAATAATCCCACATCATATTTAAGCTTTAATATTCTTTTAACAGATGCATCAATTTTTTCCATGCTTACTTGTCCTTCTTTAACAAGCTCGGTCAGATAGGTGAAGAAGCTGTAGTCATTAGGAACCATACTCATATCAATACCTGCATTAATGGCTATCTTAACTGCTTCTTTAGGTGTAGCAGCTATCATATGTCTGTTGTGCAATCTTATAATATCTTCCCAGTCTGTTACAACTAATCCTTTAAAGCCAAGTTCTTTTCTAAGCACTTCTTTAAGTAGATATTCATTGGCATGTGTTGGTATGCCATTGATTTCTGCTGAATTAATCATCACTGTAGAAGCTCCAGCTTCTACAGCAGCTTTAAATTGCGGAAGATAATACTCTCTGAGAACGATATCAGGAATATGAGCCGGAGTTCTGTCTTTACCTGTTCTAGGAGCAGAATAACCGATAAAGTGTTTCATACAAGATGCCACAGCTGTTGGATTTTTAAGACCATCACCTTCCATGCCTTGGATGGTGGCCACACCCATTTGTTTGGTAAGGTATACATCTTCCCCCCAGGTTTCTGCAAATCGGGACCATAATGGCTGTCTGCCTGCATCTAATACAGGAGAAAAATTCCATCTGATACCGGAAGCCCTTACTTCTCTTGCAGTTATGTTTCCGCCCTGTTTGGCAAGCTCCTCATTTCTGGTAGCAGCAAGTCCCAGGTTATGTGGTAATAGAGTTGAGTTAAGTGTAAAAGTTGTTCCGTGCACTGCATCTATTCCATAAATCACAGGAATTTTGTGAGGTGTCTTTTTCGCCAAATCCTGGATTTCTGTAATGATCTTATGCCAAGTCTCAATGGAATAAGCTCTCCCAACAGGATTAAGTACGGAGCCCACTTTGTATTCAAGAATTGCTTTTTTTAGCTTTTCTTTATCAAGGCTACCGTCTGTATTCTGGTATCCGTTGACAGCAAGTAGGTTCAGATCTATTTGGGTCATCTGACCTACTTTTTCTTCAAGAGACATCTGAGATATCAGATGATCAATCTTTTGATCCTGACTTTGAGCCTGGACGGTTTGATAATTGAGTGCTAAAGCCATAACTAATAGATTACCAGCTTTAGTTAACTTTTTAAATAATCTTTTCATAGGATAATTTATTTTTTACCATGTAATCGATAGCAAAGAATAAGAAGAGAAATAAGAAATAAATAAGATTTTTTATAAAAAATTATATTTTTGGTCCGGGTATTCTTCGTTATTGAAGGATAAAATTACGTTTCGTTACCTTTGTTTTGTGTCTGTTATTCATCATTTTATATATAAGGGTAAATGAAAAGTCATCCCGAAGTAACGATCTTAGAAAAAAGCAATTTATGAGAAATCAATTTTTAGGGCTACTAACTCTTCTGACTTTTCTGATTTTGTCCTGCGGGGAAGTTTATGCTGATATAGATCTGACAAATCAGGCAGAAGATTTGATCATTCAGGGAAAAGAAGCGGAATGGTTGGAAGATTTTTCCGGTGAAAAAACATTTGAAGAAATAGCGTCAAAAGGAATTTTTCATAAATCAGAAAGTGGTGTTTTGAGAAACTTTAATCCTTCCTCTGTCTATTGGATCAGGTTTCATGTTAAAAATAATGCCTCAAGAGATAAAAAATGGGTACTGGAAAGTCTTACTCCAAATATCAAATTATTGGATGTATGGATTCCTGATGAAAAGGGAGTAATAAAACAATATACTTCAGGCTTGCTTCACCCGAAGGCCAAAAGCTATCCTCATAAAAATTATGTCTTTGACTTACCTTCTACCCTCACTTATTATACAGTTTATGCCAGGATTTATTCTCCTAATGATACTGGCCTTGAATTTAAAATAAGGTCTCAGCATTACTTTACCGCTTATGCTTTGTATGAGTATTTCTTTCTTGGTATTTATTATGGCTGTCTTCTGCTAATGCTGATTTATAACCTGCTGCTATATATTACTAATAAGGAGCGGGTTTATTTGTTTTATTCTGTTTATGTTGTTGCTTGCATATTCTTGTCTCTTACAGAAGATGGTCTTGGGGTGGAGGTTTTCTGGAAAGGCTTTTCTTCAGATAGTCTTTATCTCTATTATTACATTGCACCTCTGATATTTCTCATCAGCTCTGTATTCTATGCCAGGGCCTTTCTCAATTTGAAAATAAACTTTCCTCAAGCTGATAAAGCGTTACTTTTTCTTACTCTATTATATACAGGTTATGTTGGTATTGAAGCTTTCAGAAATTCTAAGTTTTCTTTGCCGGAGCTATATATAATGCCTTTTGTATTGATCTATGCAATCTCTATTTATATCTATACAAAAGGTTATAAAGCTGCCAGATTCTTTATATTGGGTTATACAGTAGTCTTTATATCCCTGATCATCCTTCAGCTCAGGTTAAATAAAATTATAGAACCAGATATTTTCAGTGTATATGTTTTTAATTATGGTATCCTTGCTGAGGCTATGATTCTTTCTTTTGCACTTGGTGACAGGCTGAAGATGATCAGGAAAGAAAAGGATAAGGCTGACAAACAAATCATAATTCATTTAAAAGAAAATAATGATCTTAAAAGTCAATTGGTTATTGAACTGGAAGAGAAGAATCAACTTGCTGGCAAGGTAAATCGGGAGCTTGATATGAAAGTCCAGGAGCGGACAAAAGCACTTCTGGAGAAGACGGATGAATTGTCTTTAGCTCATGGTAAGCTGGAATTGTATTCCAAAAAACTTGCAGAGATGAATATTCAGCTTGATCTCGATAATTGGAAACTAAAGACAAAAGTAAAAGAAGAGCGCAAGGCAAGAATAGTTTCAGAAGAGATTTCTCTTGAAGAGTTCTTAACTACTTTTCCTGATCAGAGTGCATGCCTCAGATATCTTGAAGAGTTAAAATGGGCAGAAGGTTATACTTGTAGAAAGTGTAACAATAGAAAGTTTTCTGAAAAAACCTTTTCGAGAAAATGTACAAAGTGTAATTACATAGAATCTCCAACTTCTAATACCCTTTTTCATGGTATTAAAATTCCTTTGAATAAAGCCTTTTATCTGCTTTACTGCACAAACCTGAAAACGGCTAAGTATACTTTGGATGAGTTAAGTCTGAAGCTGGAGATTGGTAAAAATACCTGCTGGGAGTTCAGGAAGAGAGTACAGCAGAGGCAGGATGAAAAAAGGAAGACTTTTAAGATAAAAGAAATTGAGAATTGGGAACTTTTAATTATGGATTAAATGGTTTAAGCTTTTTGTATGGGATTGAACTAATGGACTGGTGGGAGAGGTTATAGAATCATCATTTAAAACAAACCTCTCTTATGTTAAAACTGAAAAATCTGCTGATCCTGGTGTTATTGATATGTTCTATAACTCCGCAAACGCAAAGCAAAGGTAAGAACAATAAAATGCCTGAGAATATATCAGCAGATAAACAGGAGTTGGTGTTAAATGGATGGGGAGTAAGAAGGAAGTTTTGCATGGACCTTTTCGAAGGTGGACTTTACCTGAAAGAGAGAAGTAAAGATGCCAATAAAATCATTCAGGCAGATGCACCTATGAGTATCAGAATACATGTCATCTCTGACCTCATAACCAGCAAAAGACTTGAAGAAAATATGCGTTCGGAATTTGATCGTGTGACCAGTGGTAACTGGGGCGCTAATAAAGTTAACATAGAAACAGTTATGAAAGCTTTTAAAGAAGACATCAATAATGGAGATGTGTTTGATTTGGTTTATCTTCCTGGGTCCGGTTTAACGATTTATAAAAACAATAAAGAACAAGCTCTTGTCAAAAGCCTGGATTTTAAAAAGCTCTTGTATTCAATATGGTTGGGTGATGATCCTCAGGATGCAAAACTTAAAAAAGGCATGATAGGCTGAGAAGTGATAAGTTTTAAGTAGTAGGTTTTAAGTATATTAAGGTGGTAAAAAGCAGGGGATACCCTGCTTTTTTTTATTTATCTTTATGTAAATTTTTGATAAAGATATGTTCAGGTTTATACTTTTATTCATTTTGATTTTGCCTGTGAAGACTTTTGGGCAGAATTATAAAGCAGCTGAATCCTCTGCCGATTCAATCATTCCTGCAACTTTTAAAGGGGATTTGCAGAAGTTTTTAGTGAAGACATTAAAATATCCTCCGGAAGCAGTAAAAGAAGGAATTCAGGGAAAAGTTGTTGTTGCTTTCTCAGTTGATACAAACGGAGTTATTTCAAATCCAAGGGTAGAGAAAAGTGTACATGAGTCTTTAGATAATGAAGCATTGAGGTTAATAAGATTAATGCCTCCGTGGAATCCTGCGACTCAAAATGGTAAAACTGTGATGAGTGAGAAATCGTTTCCTGTTATATTTCGAGTTACAGAAAAATGATTCATTTTATTGATTTAATTTTATAAGTGATGTATAGGAATATTTTTATAATGCTCCTTTTGCTTGCATTGAATGTAATAGCATCTGCTCAATCAGATTTTGTCCATGAAGGTTCAATAGTCAACTCCCAAAGGTGAAAGAGTTCATCCAGATAAAAAGAATTTGAAGGAACCGGTTTGTCCATACAGTCTGGAAAAGTTTATTCGTGAAAATGTTAAGTATCCTGAAGAAGGTTTAAAGAATAAGCTTGAAGGCAAAGTTTTTGTGCAATTCGTAGTAGACTCGACCGGTAAAATTATTAAACCGCGTATAATAAAAGGATTGGGCTATGGTTTTGATGAGGAAGTTTTGAGGGTGTTTCAATTAATGCCTGACTGGAACCCAGGTTGGGTGGACGGTAAACCAGCAGATTATATAAGAGTGATGCCAGTTGAGTTTCTTCTTTCTAAAAAGGTAAAAAGTAATTGTTAACGCAAAAGCTATGAAAAACCTCTTGATTGTAACTTTGATACTATTTTCTGGAATAATATCAGCTCAGAATAATTCAACTGAATTTGTTCTTTCAAATTCTCAAAAAGGGAATAAAGCATCAGCAGGAAAACAAAAGAAAAAGCCAGCCACATTCAGAGGAAATCTGAAGACTTATTTTAAGCAAAATCTTCAATACCCGGAAGAGGCTTTGATAAAGGGGCTTGAAGATACTGTATTGGTTACTTTTGATATTGATATATACGGAAATATCAAAGATCCTCGTATTGCAGAGCCCGGGGAAATATTTTTTGATGAGGAAGCATTACGTGTAATAAAATTAATGCCGGCCTGGAATCCTGCTACAATCAATGGAGAGGCTGTTTCAGGATGTCAGATATTGCCAGTAATATTCAAACTTCCTGAAAAACGTCATGCTGGAAAATGATAACCTCTCTAATTTTAACTATTAAAATTTTCTATTAAACCTCTGATAGTTGCCAGTTTTATCAATTCAGTGGTGTTCTGCACACTACTCTTTTCAATCATATTTTTCCTGTGTGTAGAGACTGTGTGGACGCTGAGATTTAGAATTTCACCTATCTTTTTGCTTGTCTTTCCCTCTGCTAAAAGGGAGATGATTTCGAGTTCTCTCTTCGAAAATTTGTATTTGGCCCCTGTAGAGCTGAAGCTGGTAGAGAAGATTTTTTTTAAGAGGCCTGCGTCTGATTTTTTGCAAACAAGAAACTCATTTACTTCATCTTTTTTAAATAAAGAAATATCAGATATTGAGAGTATAGAATGAATAGGTTGCCCTTTGGAGTTGGTTTTAAACGGCCTTAATTCTAATAAGGTCCAAATATAGTTGCCATCACTTCTTCTCATCTTTAAAGTAAAGCTGCATTTAAGGTCAGTGACTTTTCTTTTCTGTGAATACAAATGATAATACTTAAAAAGCAGTGGAAGTATTTCATTGTCGAAAAGGTCTCTCTGGGTAGGATGCAAAAGAGAGAGAATAAATTGGATATTTCCTTGCAAAAACTTTTTATGATCAAATCCTAAAAGAGACTTGATGTTGGAACTGAAAAAATCATAACTACAACTGACATGATTATATATACCCGTGGTTGTAGCTGAATTTATATTGAATAAATCAGGTATGTTTAAATCTCTTTGATTACCCTTACTTTTTCCTTCAGGATAATTATAGAATTTCCTGGTAATGTCTACCAGTTTTCTGTTAATTGAATCGGAAACTGTTTTTTCCATATGCTTTTTGAAATTGAAAAATATTATACTATCGTATTCGTGACTAAAAACTAAACTAGCTGTTGAAAATGATTTAAATTGGCCATTTAAACCATGTTTCAATTAATGAGAATTTAAAGTTATATATATTACTGTAACTTTCTAGTATTCTATTCTTTAGTGGAAAAATTTTTGTCGGTCCAACATCGGAATTATAATTGTTTTAATATCCACTTAAATTATAATTCTCTAAAAATAGTATTGTAAGACTGAAAACCAATTGTAAAGTAATTTTTGTAATACTAACTCGTCTGCAAAAAGTAAACATCTGAAACATAAAAGATTGATAGTTTAACAGTACACTCCTCTTTTGTTGAATATTTAAAATTTATAGTTGAATTGATTATTCCTTCGGATATAACAATTAAAAATTGAAACTGTCCTTATTCTAAAATCGTAAAAATACATTATGAAAAAGATGGTCTTAAAAACATTAGTCTGGCTTAGATCCAGTTTGGGTTTTAGGCAGAAAAAAGCAAACATTGACATGATTATCGAAGAGAACATGGCAATGATGAAAGAAATAAGAGCTAAGAGGATAAGCTTTTATAGGCATTATAAAAAAGCTGAATCATATTTATGATTTTAGTTGATTAAAAATAGTGAATAACCTGCAGGTTTTTTTATCAAGTATTTAACATATCCCCGTTTCTTTTAAAGAACAACCTTTTTTCTGCTTTTCATTTTGTTGCTATAGCTCCAATTCTCTTATTGGGCAATGGCTCAGGATGTATTGTTCCTATATTATTTTACTTCTTAATAAATCCTGATTTTTTGCCAGGTCAGTTAAAGTTGTCCTGGTTTAAATGGTTTTTATGCAGCCCGATTTTTTGAATGAAATAGAATTTTTGAGAACGTATTTTAGCGGGCCAGGTAGATTCAATCTGTATTATATATAAGATGAATGAGCAATTTCAAATAATAACAATCATTAAAAAGGTTAGTATATTTAATACATGAATTCTCTGGAAACAATTTTACTTAGTATATCTATCCTTATTATCATTAGTACAATTGTTGCTAAAGTGTCAAAGAAAATTGGAATGCCTGTACTGTTGATCTTTATAGGTATTGGTATGCTTGCTGGTTCTGAAGGTCCTGGTGGTATTGAGTTTGACAATGCTTCGATTGCACAGAATGTTGGAATTATTTCATTAATATTTATACTTTTTTCTGGTGGACTAGATACCAACTGGTCCAAAACCAAACCTGTGATGTGGTCGTCTCTAAGTCTTTCTACACTTGGAGTTTTAATTACTACATGTGCGATGGGGGCATTTGTCCATTTCCTTTTTGATCTTCAATGGGCCCAGGCGCTATTATTGGGTGCTGTTGTATCTTCCACTGATGCGGCAGCTGTATTTTCTATATTAAGCTTCAGTAATTTGAATTTGAAAGGTAAGGTAAAGCCATTGCTGGAGTTTGAATCAGGGACGAATGATCCGATGGCCATTTTCCTTACGATAAGTCTAATCGCATTTATCACCAATAGAAGCACTTCTTATATTGAATTTTTTGAGTTGTTTCTTCTTCAGATGGGACTTGGGTCCCTTATTGGTTTTTTTGCAGGCAGGTTAATGGTTGCAATTATAAACAGAATAAGATTTCCTATCGAAGGTTTTTACACTGTTTTTGTGCTTGCTTTTTCAGTGTTGATATATTCCTTTACCGCAAAGATAGAGGGCAGTGGATTTTTGGCAGTATATGTAGCGGGGGTTGTAGTTAACAATTATGAAGTGGTGCACAAAAGAGCAATATATAGGTTTTTTGATGGTCTTGCCTGGCTGTCTCAGACGGGAATGTTTATCACTCTTGGTTTGCTAGTATTTCCAAGTAAGCTGGTGCCGGTAATGTTTACCGGGATTCTTGTTTCCGTTTTTCTCATAGTGGTAGCAAGGCCATTAGGTGTATTTATTTCACTGGCAAAGTCTGAATTTAATAATAGGGAAAAGATGCTAATTTCCTGGGTGGGCCTGAGAGGAGCAGTACCTGTAATTCTTGCCACCTTTCCTCTATTGGAAGGTATAAAAGAAGCTGGTTGGATATTTAATGTAGTATTTTTTATTGTACTTTCATCTGCCATTGTTCAAGGTTGGACTATATCTCCAATAGCAAAATGGTTGAAGCTAGATGCACCTTCAAAAACCAAAATAAAATCACCTGTTGAATTCAGCTATCCCCAGGATAGTACTATGAAGCTAATTAATCTTCGTGTTCCGGAAAGTCATAGCAGTATTAATAAATCTCTGGTACAGATTCCGCAGTTGAAGGGGAACCTGATTGTTACCATTACAAGAGACAATAATTACTTTGTACCCAGCGGAGGTACTGTGCTTGAACCAGGAGATATTATTCAGGTTTTGGTGGCTAAAGAGAAGGTAAATGAATTGAAAGAATATTTCTCTTAATTTGAAATAAAGAACCCGAAGTACTTGATGGATCATAATGCTTCGGGCCTTAAAATTTTACCTATAGGTTAATGACTATTTCATTAACCATTCGGAAAGAGACTTAATGTCTGTGCAGGGAATCGTAAGAGTAATGTAGTCCTGGGTAAGAATTGTGATAGAGATCACGCCTTGAGCAATGGCACCGGTTTTAACTTTAGTTCTGCCAACCAGTCTGCCAATAAATTTTAGCCCAAGTTTTTTGTACGATTCACTTTTCTCGTCAAAAACAGCAACTACTGTTTTGTTGTTGAGTTCGGCTGAAATTTTTTCGAAATCCATCTCTAAGCTTTGATTTATATTCGGTTAAAATATAATTATATTAAAGGGATTCTATGATCTTGCTTCAATATAAGTATTAAAATTTAAAATCAAAAACCATTCCCATTTTTTTAAGTGGTAATTAAGATTTCATTAAATTTATCTATGATACCTTATATTGTTCGAGCCACTGTAGGGCTTTAGTTTTGTCAGTAAAGAGCCTTGCTGGCACTTTATGCGTTTTAAATTTTATGAAAAAGTTCCCAAAGATTTCCTGAGCTTTACTTTTAATGATGAACGCTCCTGCTGTCAGATAACATGTACCTTTATCTGAATTCAGGAGTTGCATAGCATCTTTTGTAACATATTTTACTTTGCGGACATCGTTGAGCAATGGATAGTACTTGTTCCCGCAAATCTTTATTCTTTTGTTTATTGCAAGCTCGGCAAATTCGTAGTTTATAATCATTTCCTTTTTTGTCTCACAACAAACAATGCCATCTATGATTTTTATGCATATAAACTCATCTTCATATTGGCTTTCCTGACTTTCCATTTTTACGCTTGTCTCTAACGACATTAAATTTAATCTAGCTAACGATTTATTGCACAAAAAATTTTATAGTGTTGTTAAAATAAAGAAGGGGCTAAAACTACAAAGGTTATGAAGCGGTTGGGTTTATTCATTATTTCTTTATTAATATTTTTCATGCTTTCCTGTTCTTCGGGAACTTATGTGGGAAGAACATATTCCAACAGCTATGGATATGATTATTATCCGTATTCATACTATAATTATGATCCGTACTGGAATGATTATGGATCCTACTATCCTTATTCAAATCCTGGTTTTCAGAACTACAATTACGGCTATAGCTGGGATTATTATCCTTATAATTACAGGTACTATCATAACTATGACCGCAGTATTAATGAGATGTGGTAAGGTTAGCGGGGTATAGAAATATATCCGTTAATAATATTTCCTTTATCTCCTTTAATAGTATAGTAATATTGTCCCATTGGCAAATCTTGTCCATCATTTGTTTTGCCATCCCAGGTAAAATTATCACTATCGGAATAGCTGTTTTCAAATAGAATTTTGCCTTGAATATCTTTAATTGTAATTACATTTTCTTTTGAAACAATTGGAGCTGTCCACGTCTCGCCTTTTAAAGGATAAATAATTACTTCTTTAAAGCAATTCTTTTCAGGTATTGTCAAATCTTTTCTGGAAATACATCCTTGTGCATCTTTGATTAAGAGTTGGGCAGGCCCGGAGGCTAACTCTTCAAATACTGGAAATTCCTGATAGTCGGCGCCTCCATTAAGTGAAAATTTATAGTCAGGTTTCCCACCTTTTACAGTAGCAAGGTCAATTGTAATTTTTCCTGAGCCTTTCTGGTCCTTGCAAGCTGGTTCAATATGAATAAAAGCATCTATAGCATTTGCTTTGCAGGGAACTGTGGTGCTATTCTGATCTGTATTTTTTTCCTTCACTTGCTCTGACTTTTGCCCTATGACAAGATTATCAGAATTAGAGTAAGGGATGGTTTCTGTATGTTGTAAGGTGGAATCTGGTAATCTTTGGGAATCAAATGTTGCTGCAGGCTCATTCTGTGCAATTTGCTCAATATTCTTTTGTTGCTGAGTTACAATTTCAGCAGGAGTAACTTCTGCTTTTACTGGTAGTTCAGCGTTTCGGGATATTGGAGCTTCTTTTGAAGACGGATTTACAGGGATTACATTTGCTGCTTCAAATTCCTCAGCTTTAGGGGACAGTGCAAAGTAGGCAATACCTGAAATCAATATTGCAGCAGCTGCAAGGCTTCCATACAATTTGAAGCGGCTGGCTGTCCTTTCTTTTAAAGAAATGCGTTTTATATCTTTTCTAAGGTTTGCCAGGTTCAATTCTACGATTGCTTCATTCGCAAGCTGCTGCAATTGCACCTCTTCAGCAAGACTTTCATGCTTTTCCATCATTTCCTTAAATTCAACAAGCTCCTGTCCGGAAAGCTCCCCGTTAAGGTATTCATCTATCTTCTCAAAACTGGCTCTCAGGTTGCTCATGATTCATTAATTCTTTTACTAAAGGATTTTTCTTCAGCAAGCTTATCAGCTGCTGTTTGCATTTGTAGTTTCTGGTTTTTGCTCCGTTTTCAGTAGTAAAGCCCATTTTTCCACAAATTTCTTTCATAGACATTTTATGATAAATGGTGTAAGAAAGAAGTTCTTTACATCTTTCCCCCAATTCCTCAAGAACTGAGGTTAAAAGTTGGGACCTTTCTTCTGTTATCATTAGGTCCAGTGTGTCTGACTCAGAATAGTTTATTGCAGAGGATTCCTCTTTATATACTTTTTCTTTTACTTTTCTGCGTTTCGCTTCATTGATCCATAAGTTCCGAGCCACTGAATATATAAATGCTCCGACTTCGTAGTTGGAATCAAACCGGTTTAGTTTTACTTGTCTGTATAGAATGACAATGGCTTCCTGGAAAATATCTTCGGCATCTTCAGAATTTCCAGAATTTTCAATAATTAATTTTTTAATCCTTGGGAAATAAGTCTTGTAGAGATAAGATAATATTTGTGAATTATCTTTCCCTGCAATAGATTCTAGGATGTAATTGTTGCTGTAAACCACTGAACCGGATTTTATCTGATCATTCTACAAATTAAGGAATTAATTGTAACCCCTCTGTGGATTTTTTTATAAAAGTTTCCACGTATTTTATTGAATTTTTGTAATAGATTTTCATAAAGTTTGACTAGTTTTAAAGTGCTTTGGAAGCACTAGCTAAATGAGGATTTATCTAATATTTTTACTTTTAACTTTTGGGTATATAAATTCTATTGCACAGCAGTCTGAAAACAGGTTCCTTCCTGTTCAACTCTATCAATTCTGTGAATTTTATTCTTTGACAAATCCTGCACGGAGTTCTGAAAATTTTAAATATGATGTTAATATTGGCCACAGGGGGTATGCGTATGAGGGAATAACAAATCATTTAAGTTATTTTAATGCTCAGGCTAAATTTTACCAGAAATATGATCGAATTCACAATGTAGGCCTTAGTTTTATTGGCATTTCAGAAGGACAATACCTAAAGAAAAATCAGGTAATGGTCAGTTATGCCTGGCATATGCCAGTTGGAAAGAAAAATTATCTTTCAGTAGGATTATCTTTAGGAGCATTCAATTATGCTGTAGGTTCCACACAACTTACCGCAGGTGCGAATTCCATGACGAGTACTGGAAATGCAGGAATATTACTTTATAATGATCAGTTTTTTTGCGGAGCTTCAGTAAATCAGTTAACGAATGGAAGAGTTATACCAATTAATGAAGTGACAAGGCTTTCAAGACATTATAATGTTGTTTGTGGCAAAATTTTCCATTTAAATCATTATATTTCATTAAAATCTGCCTTGCTGATCCGATACGTAAATAAGCCGATAAATGACAGCGAAAGGCCCTTCCCACAAATATATTTTGGTACGCTCCTCGGTGGATTATTCTCTGCAGGAGCAGTATATCAGTATAGAAATGGCACGGCCCTGACCGCAGGCCTCGAAGGAATTTATCTGAATGACAATAAATTAAACCTCTTTTTTTCTTATCAGATATATAGCGCTCATACCAGACTTAATCTGCGTACGTACGAGATTGGTTTAGGCTTCTATATAAAAGAGAAAAGAAGTCCGGACAAGTTGGAGGAAGATGACTCGGAATAAAGGGTTACAATCGGAGGGCTTGACTGTAGTATTAAATACACAGAAGAATGACAAAAGAATGAGTAAAGGATTCTTCAAAATATTGATTTATCTCATGCTATCTTCATCAATAGTAGGATACAGCCAGGATTTACCGTGGACTGTAGAAGTGTCTACTATTGTCAAAGATATTGACATAAATATAAATCAATCTTTGTATGAGAAAGATACCTTGTTGCTCTGTGCATTTTATAGGAATTCTCCAGGTTTTCCTAAATGTGGAGGATATGCAAGAATACCAGGAGATTCTGTCCTGCGCACTTATGGTAAAGATGCTTATGCTGATGGCTTTCTGAATGACGAACAATATGAGTTCAGGGTTTATCATCCTAAAAAGGGTTGCTATATGTTACTAGGCTACTTTCCTTCATATACATTTGGAAGTCAAATTTATCAATATCTGGACAACTCATCCCTATCAGTAACCCTTCCATCAGTTGTTTATCCTCAAACTGTCAGTTGCAGGAGCAAAGAAGAATTGTTTCCAATAATATATGATAATTTACAAACTACGTTTTATAGCGCTTCAAATAGTTTGGCAATTGATTCTATAACAGGAGTTATTAATACTGAAAGGAGCAAACCTGGAGTATACGAAGTTCAAGCTCTTTCAGAAAGCTGTCTGGTAAATGATAGTTTTTCAATTACTATAACCGAAGGAAAAAATTTATTAGAGTCAAGTGATACCACTATTTGTGAAGAATCTGCCAAAATAGGTGCTTTCTATTACAATGAATTCAATACCTATGTCTGGAATACCTATGATTCTTCACAATCTATTATCGTAACGAAGCCTGGTATATATTGGGTGGAAATGGCAGATACAATGGGATGTTTGTCACAAGACACTATGGAAGTGAATTTTTTGCCTAAAAAGATACTTGGTAATGATACAATTATTTGTGGAAATACTTTTATTACCTTGAATGCCCCGGATGGATACAATTATCAATGGAGTACAGGGAATAAAGAGACGTCCATTACAGTAGATAGTTCAGGATTATATTGGGTTGAAACAGGAAATGAATTTTGTACCGTCATAGATTCTATTTTTATCAAATTGAAAGAACCAGTTCAATTTGATCTGGGAAAAGATACCTCTGTATTGTGCGCAGCACCATTTTATCTGAATGGTCCTCCTGGTTATAAATATCAGTGGAATACAGGTGAAACATCTGGTACAATTCAAGTCAATAAATCGGGAATCTATTCCCTTAAGTTAACTGATGCGGATGGTTGCGCTAGTAGCGACAATATTAATGTAGATTTTTCTAAGGCTGCTGATATGCCTGATATAAATCTGGGCTCTGATACTATCATATGTGGATCTTCATTTGTAATTAAACCAAAAATGTCAGGTCTTTTATATGACTGGAGTACAGGTGAAACAGGGGATTCTATTAAAGTCGAGACCAGCGGAATATACACGTTAACAGTCAAAGACCAGAATGGATGCTCAAGCTCTGATGATATTTCTGTGGAATTTCAGGCTGGCTTTTCCGCAGGAAATATTTCTGTTGAAATCAATAGTCCTCCTTGCAATGAGAATATAAATGTTACCCTTTTACCTGATTCACTTGGTGGAGCTTTTCCTCTTACCTATAATTTGATAAAGAATGGGGTGGTAGTGAGCAATAATGCGAAAGGAGTTTTTGATAATGTACAGGAAGGAAATTATAATTATGAAATTATAGATTCCAGAGGCTGCAAAGCTTTAGGGACAAACGAATCAATTATAGTAAAGAAAGTTGAACCTTGTCCGGAAAAAGTGCTTGCATTTACCGGCACATCACAACCATCTTATTTTATCGGATTTCCAGGTACTACAAAGATTTATGATATGAGTGGAATTCTTATCAAAACTATTCCTACTCCTGCTGAATGGGATGGTACCGGAAATAATGGAGAAATTGTACCAATGGGAGATTATATCATAGTCTGCGGTGAAAATCAGAAAATAGTAGTTACAGTAATTAAATAAAAAAAATATAAGTGAGGGGTTACATTCGATGTACCTGATTGTAGAATGATCATATTTGCCCTAATTCTTATATCGGCGAACTTATTTTTTATACAATCACAGTTGTGAATTTTTTCTTGTATAAGTCTTTGGTTTTGATTTGGGTAAATGTTTTGTAATTATAAATTTTTTGGTTGAAATGAAGCAGATAGTGAGAGCTATCTGCTTTTTTTTGTAAACATTATTCCTTGAAAATTGTTTAGCTAAATCATTTTTAATCATCAAGCTACAACAATTGTCATATGGAAAACTGGTATCAATATATTCTCAATGGAAAAGTATTATTTCTGCTGGTTCTGATATTCTCTTCTATGTACATCCATTACCGGGGGAAGGTCAGATATACTTTCTTTCGACAGCTATTGGACCACTCCACCTTTATGGCTCCAATTAATTTCCTGATGTATATGTTTTCTTCAGCCCCGGGCAGACCATATCTGGAGGTTTCTAAATATGCAGATTTACAGACTTTAAAAAATAACTGGGAAACTATCAGAGATGAAGCTTTGAATCTTGAAAGAAGTTCATTGATAAAGGGTTCTGATAAGTATAATGACATTGGTTTTAATTCATTTTTCAGAAGAGGGTGGAAGAGGTTTTATCTGAAATGGTATAACGACTTTCATCCTTCTGCTCTGGAGTGTTGCCCGAAAACAGTAGAGTTGGTAAAAAATATTCCATCAATTAAGGCAGCTATGTTTGTGGTACTGCCCGCAGGTAGCAAACTTCCGGAACATCGTGATCCTTATGCGGGCTCTCTGCGGTATCACCTCGGTCTTATTACTCCCAACTCACCAAAGTGTGAGCTTGTTCTGGATGGTCAACCTTATTTCTGGAAAGATGGTGAAGATGTTTTGTTTGATGAAACATATATTCACTATGCCGAAAACGCAACAGATAAAGATAGATTGATATTTTTCTGTGATATTGAGAGGCCGATGAAATTAAAAATCGGCAAATGGCTCAATAGCTTTTTCGGTTGGTTTATTATGGCTTCAGCTGCTTCTCCTAATAAGGAAGAAGATAAAACCGGAAATCTGAATAAAATATTCAAATATTTATATCAGATTAGGTTGCTTGGCAAAAAGATAAAGGCATATAATAAAACTGTTTATTACGGAGTGAAATATGCTCTTTTCGGGTCTATTATTTATCTGATTTTCTTTTAAAGTATTTTAATAGAAGAATTATCAAAAAGGATTTTAACAAAAAAGCATAGGCCAGACCTATGCCTTTTTGTTAAAGTAATTTTCTAAAGGCATTTATTAGTCAGAATTTTTTCCTGAAGCATTTTTAAAATCACCCATTGAAATCGCCATCAATTCTTTCATAGTTCTCTGCATACTGTCTGCAGATCCATCCAGGAATATAGTATTTCCTTTGCCATGTTCAGCAAAATGCTTCACAGCCTCTGTCCACATCGAAAACAAAATAAGAGAGGCATTAAGGTTGGCTTCTTGCATTTCTTTGGCTGCCTGGGTCATACCTTTTGCTACTTCCTGTCTGAATAGAGCAACTCCTTGCCCGCGAAGCATTGAAGCTTCCCTTTCTGCCTCTGCAGCAATTTTAATAGCATTACCTTCTGCTTCGGCAGCTTTGGTCTTAGTGATGAGTAATGCCTGGCCCTCATTTTCTGCAGCTGCTTTAAGGTTGTTGGAAGCAACCACCTGAGCCATAGATTTCATAATGTCTTCATCAAAAGTTATATCATTCATCTGAAGGTCCAGCAAATGATAGCCCCAGCTTTCAAGAGTTACATCAAGCTGTTCCTTTACATCTTCTACAATTTCTCTACGCAGAGAAAGCACCTCAGATTGTTTTTTGGTTGCTACAAATCCTCTGATTGAACCTTCTACTGTGCGGATCAGTGCTTGCATGAAATTGGTATGGTCTACAAATTTGAAAGCAACATTTTTTATGGTTTCTTCTTTCTGGTCCAATACTGAGTATAGTAACATTGCAGTAAAATTAACATTGGCCTGGTCAATGGTAGTAGCCTGGAACTCAAGCTCTGCTGAATGGTTCTGGACAGATACTCTATTGTGTATAGTTTCAATTAAGGGGATTTTCAGATTTAATCCGGGCGTAAGAATTCGACGATATTTTCCGAAAACAGTGATCACACCAATTGTTCCCTGTTTTATGGTAACAAAAGAACTAAACAAAATAATGAGGGTCAGGATGGCGAAAACAATAAAAACGTAGATCATGATAGTAAAAGAGTAAATAATGGTTTATATAAATCCTATATCGAATATAAAAAGTCAATAGTTGTTGAATTGCAAAAAATAATTAAATCTTAAAATTATTTCCTCAAAAGTAGGTATAAATCCTGAATGATTGAATCTTCAAAAAATCAATAAGAAAAAAATCCTGCATGGCTTTTACCAGGCAGGACTTTTAACACTATGTCTGATTGTTATTTACCTTGGTGTTAATGCAATAAATCAGATCTTCAATTGTGGATTCCGGAGTTATTTCATTATTCCCTATATCTATTTTAAAAATGTTTTCTACGTTGAATAACAAAAGATTAAAATCTAGAATGGTTAAATTCAGATCTTTTGTAAAAGATGAAGTGCTGTTAATTTTTTTTGAATGAATCAGAATTTCTTTATCCAGAATTCCATAAACAGTTTTTTTAATATTTCTCATAGCAAATGTATTTATAGCTATGACAACGTATTGGGTAATTACCCCTATACAATAATTTGTAAAATTATATTTTTCTAAATAGGTATACTTTAAGATTTTAAAATGCGTTCCACAAAAATATTGTGCCTTGATGCTCAATAAATTTACTCCAGATTGCTGAGCTTGGGAATAGAGGATCTTTGAATTTAATTCCTTCGGAAACTCCTCTGTACGGTTCTGTTTTTGATATAATTCTTCAGCTTTTTCTGTAGAAACAATCTGCAATTCAGAGTAAGTAGTTTTGCCTGATACAATTGGAAACCCAGCTACTCTTGCTGTCGCTGAACATTCAGTGCAAGTTTTGTATTTGGTAAAGCCTTTAGACGCAGATCCGGAATGGTTTCCTGGCATTTGATACATTGCATGGTTTTAAATTCATTTGTTGCAAATTTTATTTTTGTTCTCTTTTTTTAACACCTCTTACAGCCTCTGCAGTCCAGGGATCTTCCGGCCAGTGATGTTTGGGGTACCTCATTCTGAGTTCTTTCCTTACTTCCTGATAAGTGTTTTGCCAAAAACTTTTTAAATCCTGGGTTATTTGAACAGGCTTATATCCTGGAGACAACAAATGTAGGATTACTTTATTTCTTCCTTCGTTTACTGCAGGAGAATCAAGTAAACCAAAGACTTCCTGAAGTCTTACTGCCAGCACTGGTGGTGCTCCGTCTTCCTTGTATTGAAGTTTGATAAGTGAACCGCTGGGTACTTTGATGTGTGTCGGTGCAAGATGATCCAGTTTTTGAAACAGATCCCAGGAAACTATTCCTGAAATGATTCCATTCATATCCAGTTTTTTGAAATCTTCTTTTTTCCTGAGGTCCTGAAGATAAGGAGCAACCCATTCTTCAGCATTATCTGTAATGTACTTTCGGTTCATTTCAGGCCATGATTCTGTATTTCTCCATAGGTGAAGACTTTGCAACCTTGCCATTAGTTCATCAGTTTCTTCCGACCAGGGAAGCAGATCTTTGCCTTCTGATTTTATAACTGAACTTAACATTGCAGATAGTTCTTCTTCAGGAATGTTTTTAAGCGGACTAGAGCTGACTATAATTTCACCTATCTTAATCTCATTTCGGGCAATTAACATCCCTTTATTTTTATCCCAACCTACCGCTCTTTTGTTCTTCTTAAAATGATCCAGATCGTCGGGGTTAACTGGTGCTGCAAGAAAGATTTTACCTTCACCTATACCTGCATCGAGATGAGCAATGGCAAGCCAGTTTTCAACATTTAAAGGATCATATTCTCCGAGCTTTGCGGATCTTCCATTTGCCAGTCTGTATGAATTGTTCGCTGCATCTTTTTTGATAGCAATTCTTTCAGGATATGCATCTGCTATCAGTTCTCCAACAGAAGTTGCGCTTACAGATGAGTTGTCAGCAGATATATTAAATGCTTTTCTCCAGGAAGAAGCTATACGTTCAATTCTTTCAAGAATATTTTTTTCAGCTTCTGTATATTCCTTATTGCGCCACCTTCTTAGAGCCTCTATTCTGATCACCATGTTGCTTCCAGCTTCTTTGCGCAATGGATCTCTCTCTTCGAGAATGGCTGCAAGGTCTGAGGCTAATGTTAAAAGGCTTTTATGTTTACCTTCTATAAGAAGATGAGCAATCCTTGGATGAGTAGGTAACTTGATAATTTCTTTTCCTCTTTCAGTGATTTTTTCCTGATCATCAATTGCATCAATATTTTTAAGAAGCTCTTTGGCTTGTTTTACCGAACCTTGCGGAGGAGCCGTAAGGAAGGAGAGGTTGTTAATGTCTCTTGCTCCCCAGTTTATCAGTTCCAGCATGGTGGGGCTTAAATCTGCTTCAAGGATCTCAGGTGTTCTCTGGTCCTGAAGATATTGATGTGATGGCTGTGACCATAGCCTATAACATATTCCCGGTCCAAGTCTTCCTGCTCTTCCAGCTCTTTGGTCAGCAGCATCTTTAGTGACTGGTATTGTTTCAAGTT
This sequence comes from Sporocytophaga myxococcoides DSM 11118, assembly GCF_000426725.1. Taxonomy (NCBI): domain Bacteria; kingdom Pseudomonadati; phylum Bacteroidota; class Cytophagia; order Cytophagales; family Cytophagaceae; genus Sporocytophaga; species Sporocytophaga myxococcoides. The sequence continues at coordinate 61,356 of NZ_AUFX01000005.1, forward strand.
TGGTTAAACCAGTTTTGGGATCAAACTTAGGAGCTCTTGAAAAGCCACTATCAACAACGATTTTTATTCCTTCTATTGTTAAGCTGGTTTCTGCTATTGAAGTAGCCAGTATTATTTTTCTGTAGCCATTAGGATCAGGAGATAAAGCTTCCTGTTGCTTTTGCAGAGGAAGATCACCGTACAAAGGCAATATTTTTATACTTCTCAGATCTTCACTCAGCGAGTCTAGGGTTTTAAGTATTTCACCTGTTCCCGGTAAGAATACGAGGACGTCACCATCATCATGCAGGGATAATATTTTTCTTATAGCCTTTGATGATTGCTGAGGAATCGAAAGGTTATGATCCTGAGGCATATAATTGATCGTGACCGGATGTTGTCTGCCGCTGCTGGAGAGAATAGGAGCTTTATCCAGTAAAGAAGATAGTTGATCTCCATTTAAAGTTGCGGACATAATCAAAATGCGCAAATCTTCTCTGAGTACGGTTTGTACTTCTCTGCAAAGAGCAAGAGCAAGGTCTGCGTGCAGGCTCCTTTCATGGAATTCGTCGAAGATAACCAGACCAACATTATCCAGAGAATTATCCTGCTGAATCATTCTGGTTAATATTCCCTCTGTAAGTACTTCAATTTTTGTGTCTTTACTTACCTTATTGTCAAAGCGGACCCGATACCCAACTGTTTTCCCAACCTCTTCATTCAGGTGTTTGGCCATTCTTGATGCCACAGCCCGGGCAGCCAGTTTCCTGGGTTCGAGCATAAGAATTTTTTTGCCTTTGAGCCAAGGTTCATTATATAATGCAAGTGGGAGAACTGTACTCTTTCCTGCTCCTGGAGGAGCTTGTAATATCAGGGTAGTATAAAGATTTAATTTATCTTTTATATCCGGAATAATTTCCTGAATCGGAAGATCAGTTGTGCTCACTTTATTACAAATTAGATGAATATGAAAATCAATAAGCAATTCAATATTTAGAAACGCTATTTTGTTTTAAAATTAGAAAGACGACATAAGAAAAGCTATCTCAAAAAGTTTTATATTGTATTAACATCTTTTTGAGATTATGAAGAAATGTGTTTTTCTTTTGCTTGGCAATATGTTGTTATTTTATGTTTCATCCTGTTCTCAGAATAAACCTATGAATACAAATGAAAAATCGGTGGAGTTAGAAAAGTTCCATGTGGCTAAAGATTCTTCCCAGTTTAATGCTTTGAATCCTGAAGAAGAAAGGGTTATAGTGCATAAAGGTACTGAAAGACCTTTTACAGGTAAATATTATAAAAACAAAGAAGAGGGAACTTATATCTGTAAAAGGTGTAATGCTCCTCTTTATAGATCTAAGGATAAATTCGATTCTTTTTGTGGATGGCCAAGTTTTGATGATGAAATTCCAGGTGCAGTAGAGAGAATTCCTGATCCTGATGGAATGAGAATTGAAATTATCTGTGCGAATTGTAAAGCGCATCTAGGTCATGTTTTTGAGGGAGAAGGTTTTACGGCCAAAAATTTAAGGCATTGTGTCAACTCTGTATCTATGGAGTTTGTACCTTTTAAAGAAAAGTAATAACTAGTTAAATAAAAACGCCCATCGAAATTCGATGGGCGTTTTTATTATGAGATGTATTTTTTAATAATTATGAATCTCAACATCAGTTTCATCCTGATAAGGTGATTCAGAGTTTATTTCTACATCCCCATTTCTATCAATTTCAACTTCATCGTTGCTATCGAAATTGTATTCGCTAGAAGCATCATATCCTTCGTCCATTGGAGTTTTTGCTTCTGTTTCTTCATAATAATATTCTGTTTTCTCAACAGGTTGTGATGGATTTTCAACGACACTTTCTCTATATTTTTTGTTGTACTGATCCTTAGGCTCACCTCTGAAAAGCTTGGTTATACCTTTTACCGGTGAGTATGCAATACGTGCAATACCTTCACCTGTTTCACTGACTATAGTTGTAGCGACTTTAAAAGGAGCTTCTACTATATTTCTGAATTTAGACTGATGCCCTTTCTCTTTCTTTTTATAAGTTACGGTTTCGGTAGCTTCAGTCATTTCGTCACTTGTAGTTACAAGTTCCTCTTCGCTTTTCACAGTCTGATCGCTGTTATCTGCATAGTCTTCTTCCATAAATAGAGAAGTGTCACCGCCTGCAGTACTTGCTGATTCTTCAAAAGATGAAGTATCGTTCAGCATAGATGAACCGCTTGGGCATGATGCAGAAGTATCTTCAAGCATTTCGTCATTCATGTCCACATCTTCACTTTCGGATGATTCAAACTGGTAAGCATCGTTGTAATTGTCACCTGTGCTGCTATAATCATATTGTCTGTCCTGCTCATCGAGCTGGTCATCATTTATATTATAGTCGTATTCGTCATACTGGAGTTCATCTGGTTTAGATTTGTCACCTGACATTCTGGACTCACCAGATTCTTTTTCTGTACAAACATATTCCTGCGCTACTGAAACGTTCCATATCCCTGCAGCCAGCAAAATAACCATTATATATCGCATTGTCGTTTTGTTTTAATTTAAACTTACAATTGATTAACATCAATGACTTTTTATTCTGTTCCTCAATTCGTTTAAGGGATAATTTTTGATGATTTAATGAACTAATTTTTATTCATTTTTATTTAGTACTTTTTTTTATAAACGTTACCGAAGAGCTGAAAACAGGGCAGATTAATATTATATCAGTGAAGATCCGTATGTATCTGAACTTAATTGAAGTCCATATTTTTAATAATTATATAGTGTGACTAATTGAAAAAATTATTGTGTACTTAGAACTGATATTATGGAGACTTCTGTATCGAGATATGAGAGAAGGGTGCGGTGGATGGCTGCCTTAAAAGGACTCGTTCTTATTCTATTAGGTGTTGTAGCTTTGTTTTACCCAATCGCAACAATACTTACATTTGCAATTTATGTTGGTATTACTACATTAGTGACAGGCTTTATTATAACTATTGCAGCAATTGTGAATCATAGGGTTAATGGTTGGGGATGGGCTCTTGCTGAAGGTATTTTGGATATAATTTTCGGAATAGTGCTATTGTCGTATCCATTTATGACAGCTTTAATATTTCCAATAATGGTGGGATTCTGGATATTCTTTGGAGGTGTTCTTCAGATATCTACTTCAATTGCCTACAGGTCTGAAGTTAAAAGCTGGTGGTTAGGACTGATATTTGGAATAGCGGCTATTATGTTTGCTTTCTGGATATTGTATTCACCTGCAACTTCGGCGCTAGCGCTTACTTTCGTTGTCGGAATCTTTGCAATGGTGTTTGGATTATATTATATTATTAATGCTATTACTCATAAGAGGATTGCATTCTAGAGTTGCAGATCTTCTATCTGATTATTATTAATAATAATTTCTATTAAAAGATTATAGATTGAAAGGAGCTTCTTGAAGCTCCTTTTTTTATATGAATTTTTTCTTATTAAAAACTAACCCTCGTCTGATTTCTCTTGTCCATGAATTTTAAAAGCAGTCCTCCATAGGCTGCACATGTAAGTAGAGCAATAATTAGAAATCCTATAAACGGAATCAGCAAGATCACATGAAGTAGTATCAGGATAATAATGGCTGTTAATAAAAGCATCCATTTACTCCAGTGCTTCTGTAGCTTATAATTCCCCATATTGGCAATGGCAAGGGATGTAACGACAAGTCCGCAGGAAATACTAAAGAGATAGATAAAGAATAGAAGTACAGCGATTGGTATGCCGATAATACTTATAAACAGAAGAAAAATCGCAAATGGAAATAATATGAAGTAAATAAGTCCATATCCCAGGCTTTTTATTGGTGTCTTAGCAAGATATACTCCGGTGCTCTGAAAAGATGCAGGCCAGATATATGTGAGAATGATAAACATCAATATCGCAAAAAAGATATGCCAGATAAGAAAGATGAATCCAGATTGGAATGAAGTATCGTTCTTTTGATTGTGTGCTGCCAAGGAATTGTCGTAATCAAAGCGTCCGGAATGAACTTTGGGGGAAACTTTTAGTGGTCCTCCTTCCTTCCAGTATCTGACATTATCCTTAAAAAAAGCATTGGAACCAACTGTAAAATTTTGTGCTGCAATTTCAGCACGTCCATTCAATACTGCATTGATTCGGAGTTTCCCTCCTTCAATTCTGGTATTACCATCAATGTTTCCACCTAGAGATATGGTCCCACCTTTAATGATAAGATTACCTTTGATGACTCCTTCACAAAATATGCTTCCTGCATATACAGTAAGATCACCATGGATAATACTGCCTTTGCTGATATATACTTCGTTTGCAAATAGTATTACATCTCCCTTAATGATACTGTTGATGTTGATGTTTCTCGCTGCAGCTCTGAAGTCATCATTCAATACACTTTTTACGTCTATTGTTTCAGCTGCTGTTACGAGATCTCCCTTTATGGTGTCTTCAATTGAAATGCTTTGTGCTGCCGCATATAAGTCGCCGCTTATAACTGCCTTGGAAACAAGTTTTTTGGAGGAAACATATTGATCTCTGCTAGTAGAAGTGTCAATGATAACGACATCCCCATTTTTATAATCACCGGCAAGGGCAGGATTTGAATAAGGGGATAATAGGGGGAAGAATAAAATAATGAGGTTGAAAACCGGGATGATTAAAGAGGGTAGTTTCATCTTTATTAAAGTTTAGATGAAAACTACGCTCAGAATGCATTGTTCACAATGGCTTAAGCTTAAGCCATTAGTACATGATTAAAGTTTTCAGGTTTTTGAAGTATTTGAGCAATCCCTTTGCTAACCGAGAAAAAGGCATTATAATCAATATGCACTGGCACTTGAATACGGGCTTCGAATCTTTCCTTCAAACCCCTTAACAAAGCATTTCCACCTGTTACATGAATTCCATTGTAATAGATATCGGAAGCAAGTTCCGGAGGACAGGTTTCTAAGGTTTGAACGATGGTATTCTCTATTTTTGTAACTGATTTATCAATAACAGAAAAGATTTCTTTGTAGTCGATTTTTTTTGTTATGGGAATTCCTGTAACAAGGTCTTTACCCTTGATAGTGAGAGGAGCAGGAGGATTGTCGATATCTTCACGAACTGCCCCAATGCGGATCTTTATCTGCTCTGCAGTTTTAAGCCCCACCGCAAGGTTATAATTCCTCCTGAAATGGTCCTGAATTTCTTCGTCAAAAGTATCTCCAGCTGTTCTGATTGAATTAAATGATACGATACCGGATAAGGAAATCACGACGATTTCAGTGATGCCTCCTCCAATGTCAACAATAAACTTTCCGTCAGGTTCTTCAATATTCAATCCCATGCCCATTGCAGCAGCCAAAGGCTCGAAAATAAGATATTTTTTTCTGGAATTAAATTGCTCCAAAGCATCGCGTAAAGCTCTTCTCTCCACTTCGGTCGCATAATAAGGGATTCCCGATATAATGTGGTCAAAACCCCTGAAAGGCAATTTGCTAGGGAAGATCTTCTCAACAAGCCCTCCAAGCATTTTTTCTGCAGAATGAAAGTCTGCTATTACACCACCTTTCATTGGTTTTACAGCCTTAAGGTTCTCATGTGTTTTTTCAAACATATCATATGCCTCACCACCAACAGCTTTGAGAGAATTGTTATATCTGTTCAAAACAATGTAGGAAGGTTCTGATAATAAGACATTATTCTTGTCTGTTAGTAAAGTATTATTATTGCCAAGGTCAATGGCAAAACTTTTTTCTTTGTTGAAGTTTAAATTTAACATATGGTTAGTACCCCTGCCTGTATAAATCCTTTTAACGGCGAATTTCCTAAAAGTGATGTCTTTAAATTAAGTTTATTTGTCGAAGAAATGTAAAAATATATAGAAATACTAAGATAAAACCTTTAATTTTATTGAAAATCGCTTAAACCTGTATTTTAGGTTTTTACTTTTTTACGGGTTTTGCGTACATCCACTTATATTATATAAAAACCTTTAGGGGGGATGTTACAATTTCAAATTATGGTCCCCGTTACCAAGATATACTTTGACAGTTTAAAGGTCTGTAGTGTGGGAGATCAGGTGTGAAAATTAGCAAGTAATTGTTTATTAAATGAGTCAGTAATCGGAATCCCGATTCTTAATATGTCTGTTTTAAGGTCTTTTCTATTAATCCTTCTTTATCTTATCTCATATGCAGGTTATAGCTCGACACCTATTGAGATAGGGGAAAATGATCCTGAAATGGATTATGTTTTTACAGGAGGGTCAATTGAAATTTTTAAAGATACCAGCAGAAAAGTAACAATCAGGGATATTGTGGATCATCACAATGTGGTTTTTGAACCCTATGATGCTGCCATGGTAGCTACTATCGTCAATTCAAAGGTAGATTACTGGGTGAGGTTCACAGTCATCAATAGGAAGGCCACTTCCGGTTGGACAATTGAACTTTTTGATTTCAGAATTGATGATTTTGAGCTATATGTTCCTAATCCTTATGGTGGTTTTGAGAAATTTGAAGGGGGAGATAAACGACATTTCAATAAGAAAATCTATAAACATAAAAATTTTGCATTTGATGTCAATCTCCCCAGAAACAGGCCTAATGTAATTTATTTGAAAGTAAGATCAGAAGGGCCCGTTGGAATCATTGGGGTTATCCGAAATTCAAAGCGATTCCTAGGTTACGCAGTAAGTGAATACTTCCTTCTGGCTCTTTTTTACGGAGTGCTCATTGCGATGGTGCTCTATAATATCTCCATGTTTGTAACTGTAAAAGATAGAGCATATATCTATTATGTCTTTTATCTGATTAGTATCATTATTTATGCTTCTACTCAGGACGGGACAGGGTTTCAATATCTCTGGCCAGATATGCCTGTATTGAATGAGTTTTTACCAGATTTTTCTTTGTTGCTTGTTATTCTGTTTGTAATACTTTATTGCAGAGCCTTTTTGCGGACAGAAACAGAGTCTATCTGGTTTGACAACATGCTTGTCATGTGGAGTTTTATAAGAATGGGATTGTATCTGGTAAGTTTTGTACATCCTGTTTTGTATAGACTTATTTGCCCTTTTACTGATCTGGTTATTTTTCTGTTTACTTTTGCCGCTGGTATAGAGGCCATGCGTAGACAAAAGTATAAGCCTGCGTATTTATATGTTATCGCCTTTGGATTTTTCTTCTTAGGGTATACGATCTATGTTTTCGATCATTTAAGATTTATTTCTCCTTCAATCTTCTATGTATACAGCCTTAATTTCGGTGTTGCACTGGAAGCTATTATATTCTCTCTTGCATTGGCGTTAAGAGTTAAACTTTTGCTTAAAGAAAAGCAAGATATGCAAGAGCAGCTTATCTATCACTTAAAGGAAAAGGAGCAATTCAGAAGTAAGGTTAACAGGGATTTAGAGCAAAAGGTACTGGAGAGGACTCAAAAGCTGGATACTTTTGTTTTTAAGGCTTCCCATGACATCAAAGGGCCGTTAAGGTCTATCATTGGTCTAACCAAAGTAGGAGCAAAGGACGTTCAAGACCAAAAGGCTAAAGAGTATTTTGAGCATATTTTGAAAAGCACCACCAGGCTGGATCTTCTGCTTGCTGATTTAATTTCCCTTACAAGGATTCAGCAAGCAACTTTGAAAGAGGAAGAAATAGATTTTAAAGTATTAGTGGAAGAGTCTATCAATAGCTTTTCACATCTGGAGTTGTTTCATGATGTTTCAGTCTATATTGATATAAATGTACAGGAGCCTCTGAAAGGCGATAAATCTCTGTATAGGTCAGTGATTCAAAACCTGGTAGAGAACGGATTGAAGTATAGTGATCCTTCAAAGGAAAATTCATTTTTTAAAGTAATAATAAAGTCATCAGGAAGAAAACTTTCAATGGTTTTTGAGGATAATGGTCTTGGAGTAGATTCTTCATTAAAGGATAAGATTTTTGAAATGTTTTTTAAGATTGATTCAACTTCTGAAGGGTCCGGTCTTGGACTACATATTGTAAAAATGGCACTTGAAAAGATGGGCGGAAAAATAAGTCTGGAAACTGCTGAAGGCAAGGGGAGTACTTTTACAATTGAAATACCTTTAGTCAAGCAATTGGATTTTGCTTAAAATAAAAAGAACAGGTTCTTATACCTGTTCTTTTATGCTTCTCCGCTTCCTGATTTCTCCAGGTTTATATCTCTGGTAATATTGGATCCTGTTGTACCTGTATCGATTTTGTTATAATCGATCTCATAGGGTAAAGATCCTGCTGAACCTTGTCCATCCGGAAGTTTATTTGTTCTATTTCTTATTTTCCCTGTTCCTATAAAGTCTCCTCCTTCTTCTCCTTCTCCGGAGGACAGTCCATTGTGAATTTCTTCATCTATATCTTCAGAAGATTCTGCCATAAAATCTCCGGCTTCTTCTCCTAATCCTGAAGAAAGTCCGGGATGTTCATCTCTTTCTTTCTCAGCTACAATTTCTTCTATGTCCCGGGATTTTGTTTTCATAATTAATCCTTTGTATATAAAACAAGACCTGCAAGGGATTAATTTCAATCAGAGATTATTTGGTTGGAATGATTTGAGGATATGGATTGATCTTAACAGAATAATTTTTTGATATTTTTCTGAGTGGAGAAAGGTCAAAACGTAAGGTGTCTAATAATAATCTTCTGCAATGGTCATCTGTAGTAAGATGAAGTAGGTTCAACTCGAAAACCGAAGCAGAAGGCTTGCCATTGCTTAATAGTTCAAACTTATGCTGCCTGCATCCTCCTCCATATTTAACTGTAACAGTTAATATGTCATTAGTGATCTTTGAAGATAGTATGTCATAGTCAGGGTCTCTAAATCCCGATGCAGTATCTTTTACTATCTGTATCGCAGGGTAATTACTGTTTCCTTGAAAAGATGCTGTAGATGCAGGCCCTTTTTTGCATGAAGCTGTTATTGCGAATAAGAATAGTATGAATGCTTTTGTATAGTTTTCAAAGATTACTTTACTCATTAATTTTTATAAAATTTACCTGAGATCATTTGATTTCCGTCCTGTACTAAAATTACGTATAGGCCATCTTTAAGAGAAGATAGGTTGACTTCATTGTTACTAATGGATCCTTTGCAAAGCAAGCGTCCACAAACGTCATAGATGGAATATTCTCCTTCAGATATTGAAGAGTTTAGTTGCATAAAGCCATTGATTATGGTTCCTACACTTTCAGGCTGTGTAATTGATGTAACAGTGGCATTGGCAAGTATCCAGTCTGCATAGTTTGCAACTCTGGTATATACTCCTGGCTGGTTAGGTGCCGCACATGCTCCGCCCCAGCTAACGATACCTGTCTGAATGGTTTTGTTTTCATTTACAGACTTAAAAACAAGAGGACCTCCGCTGTCTCCGGCGCAAGCATCCTTACCTCCGGTCAGAAACCCTGCACAAAGCATATTTGAAGTAACTTCTCCCTCATAAACAGCATCACTGTTGCAAACCGCATTGGAAATGATTTTTACCTCAACCTCCTGTAGGGTATCTGCAATTAATGATGTAGGTTGTGTATATCCCCACCCCATTACAGTGCTGGTTAACCCATTTTTTGTATAAGTTGTATCGTCTTGTTCGGGTAAAGAAACAGGAGTATTTGTTACTGGGTGTTCGAGCTGAATAAGTGCGATGTCTCCATCTACAGTAACTGGATCATATGTAGGGTGAATGATGATCTTTTTAACATTGATTCTCTGGTAGCCTGATTCAGGCTTCGTCAGAGAATAAAAGTCAGTAAAAACGTTGATTTGAGATGGTTTGTATGGGGTAGTAGTAGTTGTAGTTTCGTCAGTGACACAGTGTGCAGCTGTAAGTATCCATTCATTATTGATGATTGTTCCGCCGCAGTATATAGAATTCTCTGGTGTAGTTTCATCGGAGTATCCGATACCTACCATCCATGGATAAGCACCTTTGGCTGCATTTTTTCCTCCGATGATTCTTTTAATCTGTGCTGTCGCAGAAAGAAATAAAGAGTTGAATACGATACAGGCTAGTATGATCGGTAAAAATTTTTTCATCTTAGTCGGTTTTGATTTCTATAATAGCTTAAAATGTCAAAAATGTTTTATTATAAGAAAAAGTTAAGGCTGATTTTGTCAGCCTTAATTTTTGGTAGTTAGCAGTTTTACAATTTCTTTATGCTTCTCAGTGCCTGTATCTCCTTCTTTAGATCCCATTTCTTCCCACTTAGTATTAATATCATCAATGCGGTCTTGAGAAGCTGGGTGGGTACTCAGAAAGTCCGGAATTTCGTTATGATCTTTTTCCTCTTTAATGAGCTTTTTGAAAAATCCGCCAACTCCTCTGGGATCATATTTGGTGTCATAAAGGTATTCAACAGCATATTCGTCAGCTTCTTTTTCATCTCCACGGCTAAATTTTAAAGAGAGAAGTTGTTGGCCAACATTAACGAGTTCTTTGTAGTCCGAACCAAATATCAAGGAGATTACTACCCCCGTGCCATAAGATTCTGCCAGCTGTTTTACAGTATGTCTGTTTTCTGCATGCGCTATCTCATGGGCAAGTACACCTGCAAGCTCGGATTCGGAATCGACATACTTGATTAGGCCAGTGTAAACATAGATATATCCGCCAGCTACACAGAAAGCATTAAGCGTATTGTCGTCCTGAATAATTTTTACTGTATAGGGAAATTGATCTTTATATTTTATTTTATCAGAATTTATCAGCTGGTTTTTGATGTTTTCTACATAGTCATAAACTTCTTTATTTTTTTCCGGATCAAGGAATGGATATTCGGATTGGCTTTCATTGATCTGATAGGAAAATTGTTCTCCCAGATTTTTATCAATATCCAGAGGAATCATTTCCATTACTGAGTTACAGCTGGAAAAGAGAATGACCGACAGAAGTAAGTACCACCTTTTTAGCAAAAACATTGATGTTGTATTTAAAAGATTCATAAAATCTAAACGAATATAAATTTATGAAAAATCTGTAAAGGCAAACAATTCTTTTTGTGTTGCCTCATTGAACTGGCCATTTTACTTATTCAAAGTGGAGGTTCCCTAATTTCTTGTGGAACTTATTTTTCAATCATTTTACCTTTCTTAAAAATGATAAATAAAATGATAAAATTAAGATTGTTTGTAGTGGCAATAGCAGTGTTTATAGGTCACATTGTTTCGGGTCAGACCCTTATTGCACAGGAAGAGAAGCCTCATATTGATGTTGTTGGAACTGCAGAAATGGAGATTGTTCCGGATGAAATTTACTTGAGTATCATAATAAAAGAGCGATATGAAGGAAAGGAAAAAATAGATGTGGAAAGTCAGGAAGTGCAACTCCGGAATTCCTTAAAAGAAATAGGGGTCAATCTTAATAATTTTTATTTGTCTGATGCAAATGCAGATTTTGTGAAGATCAAATGGAGGACTAAGGATTTGCTGAGTCAAAAAGATTATACTCTGAAAGTCGATGGAGCAACTACTGTTGGTAAGGTCTTTATGCAACTGGATAAATTGAAAATCTATGATGCTTCAATTTGGAAAGTTTACCATTCGAAAATGGACAGCCTGAAAAAAGAAACGAATATAAAAGCTATAAAAGCTGCAAAAGAAAAGGCGGATTATCTGCTAAGCGCCTTAGGTGAACAAACTGGTAAGGTTATTTGGGTTAATGATTCTGGAGCATCACTTTCTCCGGTATTATATGCTAATTCAAATGAACGACTTGATTTAAGTTATGGGAAGTTTAAAAATGATGAGCTACAGTTTCAGAAAATAAAAATATCAGCAAGTATTCAGGTTAAATTTTATATAAAATAAATCTTTATTGAGAAGTAAAGAGTGATCATAATTTTTCTACAAATTATAAAAAAAAGCTGCCCCGATAACGAGGCAGCTTTTTGATTTATCAAAGTCAGATGTACTATACCACAAGTACTTTTTCTTCGTGTTGAGAAAGATCCAATCCTTCTTTTTCTTCTTCTTCTGTTACTCTTAGAGGAGCGATTAAGTTTGTAATTACAAGAAGTATGTAAGAGCCTACGAATGAGAATGCTACAACAATACCTAGAGCGATAAGGTGGGTTACGAAAAGTGTAGTTTCACCGAAAGCGAGACCGTTACCGGTAGTGTTTGCAGAGTTTACTGCAACATGAGCAAATACAGCAGTAAAAAGCATACCGCTCATTCCTCCAACACCATGGCAAGGGAATACATCAAGTGTGTCATCGATGCCAGTTTTAGCTCTTAGGCCTACAACGATGTTGCTGATTAAGCTAGCGCCAACACCTATTACAACACTGGATGCAATTGTTACGAAGCCAGCAGCAGGAGTGATAGCTACAAGACCAACAACGACACCGATACAGAATCCCATTGCAGATGGTTTTTTACCTTTAACAGAATCAAATAATATCCAGGCAATACCAGCAGCAGCAGCGGCGATGTTTGTAGTAGCGAAAGCAGAAGCAGCAAGTGCAGATGCTCCAACAGCTGAACCAGCGTTAAAGCCGAACCATCCGAACCATAATAAACCTGTACCTAATAATACAAATGGAATGTTTGCAGGAGCAGGTTCAACATGTTCTTTTCTTTTGCCAAGGTAGATAGCAGCAGCAAGAGCAGCGCAACCAGCAGAGATGTGAACTACAGTACCGCCGGCAAAATCAAGAACTCCCATTTTAAAAAGGAAGCCTTCAGGATGCCATGTCCAGTGTGCAATCGGAGCATAGATAAACATGCTGAAAAGGCATGCAAACAGAATATATGATGTGAATTTGATTCTTTCTGAGAATGATCCGGTTATCAAAGCAGGTGTGATAACTGCAAATTTCAACTGGAAGAAGGCGAAAAGAACCAAAGGGATAGTTGCAGCTAATGGCCATGGCTTTCCATCTAATACATTCTGGAACATAAAGAATGAGGTAGGATCTCCGATAAATCCTCCGATGTCTTCACCGAAAGCAAGGCTGAAACCAACTGTAATCCATAGTACGGAGATGATACCCATACATATGAAACTTTGTAACATAGTAGAGATTACGTTTTTAGCGTTAACCATTCCACCATAAAAAAGTGCAAGTCCGGGAGTCATTAGGAGTACAAGCGCTGCGGATGCCAACATCCATGCGATGTCACCTGTGTTAAGACCTTCTGTTTCGATTGATTTTGGAACACCCGGGAAAGCAAATGCCAGTGCAGTAACAACCAGCAATACTGCAAATGGGACAATTGATAGTTTTTTCATAAGGTAGTTAAAATTTAGTAAAGGTTAATTGTGAACTAAAATTAGTAAATTTTCTTAAAACAAGTAAAATTTTTGGGTATAAAATTTATAAAATATATTCATTGTTGCTTTTGGTGTTTAAAATTTGACCTACTTTTAAATAAAACTAGTAAAAAACCGTATTACTACCTAATTTTTTAAAGTAGAATTTTTTCTAGATTAATAAATTCCTGAACTTCTGTTAATTAAAAATGCCAATTTTGACCAATTTGGCCAATTTTTTAGGTAGGTAAGATGAAAAACGTAACTCTTACATACGATATACCCGGTTTTGTGAAGTATGTTTGTTGGGTTTTATAAGTTTTGGTGGATTTAGGTATAAAATTTATCCTATTAATTATGTTGAACGAGTCGTTTCTTTATAAGCGATTTTAGAATAAAATACATATACATTTACCTTACTCCTTAATATGTATAAATGGACTATTTTTTAGCTTATATAATAGTGTGAAATATTTCCTTGGAATAAGCCATTCTTTTTAATCTTGTCGATTTATTCTAATTCTTCATCTAGTTCTTATTGGTTATGCTAGTATTCTCATGTCTTTTCAATTGGGTCCATCGTATTAGAAGTATTTTAAATCTGAATTTTTATGGATCCCAAAAAGAAAAGTGTCATCATTCTTGGAGGAGGTATAGGAGGGTTGAGCGCTGCTCATGAATTAATCAACAGAGGGTTTAATGTTGTAGTGTTTGAATCCAAGGGCATTCCCGGAGGTAAGGCGCGAAGTCTTTCTGTGCTAAACACTGGAACGGATGGCCGGAAAGATCTGCCAGGGGAACATGGTTTTCGCTTTTTTCCAAGGTTTTACAAGCACATCATTGCTACCATGAAAGAAATTCCTTATGGCGAAAATAAAAATGGTGTAGCTGATAATCTGGTAGATACCACACGTATTCAAATGGCAAGATTTGGAAAAGATCCTGTTTTGATGCCGGCCAGGTTTCCCAGATCTCTTGGGGAGTTTATTCAAATACTTGCAGATGGTTTGGATCTCAACCTTGGTCTTTCTACAGAAGAAAAAGCTCTGTTTGCAAAAAAAGTCTGGCAACTAATGACTAGTTGTAAGGAAAGAAGAAAGCATGAGTATGAAAGGATCAGCTGGTGGGAGTACCTCGATGCCGATCAACAATCTTCTGCTTATCAGAGTATTTTTGCCAAAGGCCTTACTCGTACACTGGTGGCGGCAAGGGCTGAAGAGGCAAGTACTAAAACAGGAGGCGATATTTTTATCCAGCTTTTATTTGATGTCGCTAAACCCGGTATTAGTTGCGACAGAGTATTATGTGGTCCTACCAATGAAGTTTGGATTGATCCCTGGCTTGAAGACCTTAAAAAGAAAGGCGTTGAATACAGATTCAATTCAAAGGTTCTGAGCATTAATTGTGCTGATAATGCGATTAAAAGTGTTACCATCTCTTGCGAAGGAAAACAGCAGGAGTTTGTCGCAGATTACTACATTTCTGCAGTACCTGTAGAAGTAATGGCCAGCTTGCTTAACAATGATCTGGTAAAAATCGATCCTACTTTAAATTATCTTAAAACGCTTAGTCAGTATGTTTCTTGGATGAACGGTACTCAGTTCTATCTGAATACCAACATTGAGTCTGTTCCCGGTCATTCAATATATATAGATACACCATGGGCACTTACTTCCATATATCAGTGCCAGTTCTGGAAGAAATTCAGCATTGCTGAGCATGGTGATGGTAAGGTTAAAGGTATATTATCAGTAGATGTCTCAGATTGGAATACTCCGGGTGTAATTTATAATAAGCCTGCTAAAGAATGTACGAAAGAAGAAATCATTAAAGAGATCTGGGAACAGTTAAAAAGAAGTCTGAATGTCAATGGTAATGTAGTTCTTAAAGATGACTTTCTGCATTCATCTTTTATCGATCCCGATATTGTCTTTGAGAGTCCTATGCGTAATGAAGAACCTCTGTTGGTCAACTCTACTAATACCTGGGACTTGCGACCTTATGCATACACTCAGGTTCCTAATCTGTTCCTTGCATCTGATTATGTGAAAACCAATACGGATCTAGCTACTATGGAAGGTGCAAATGAAGCTGCCAGAAGGGCTGTCAATAGCATCTTGGATGCTTCAGGAGTAAAGGCTCCTAAGTGCAAAATATGGGATCTGCATGAACCGGCAATATTTGCCATACTTCGGTGGAGAGACTTGCAGAGGTATAAAAAAGGATTGCCATGGTCGCATCATCAGCCATTTATAATTAAACTACTTCATAAAATAAGGTTCTGGTTCTTTGAGAAATCAGGACGATAGCTACATGGATTTTTAATTAACTATTTAATCTTTTATAATTATGGAAAAGCTTTTAAATCTTGAAGTGTATAGTCCTTTAGACTTAAGCTTGTTTGGGATATGCTGTATTTTCTGGTTTCTTGTTTACATCATTGTAATTATAAATATCATTAAACATAAAGTAGTAGAGATACCAGTTGCAGCAGTAGTTGCCAATTTTTCATGGGAGTTGCTTTGGAGCTGGTGCTTTCATACGAACCTGGGAGAGCTCTTTCAATGGGGGTACAGGATATGGTTCTTTATGGACATCTTTATCATTTACAGCATTTTTAAATATGGTCATAAGCAGTTTCAGCTTGAGCCATTTAAAAAGCAATCAGTGTTAATTACAACTTTCGGGCTTGCCTTTTGGATGATAGGTTTGTATTTCCTTATTCCTGAGCATGACACAGATGGCTTTGGTGCCTTTTCTGCTTATCTCATCAACGTTTATATGAGTGCTTTTTATTGTTATCAGATCATCAGACAACCTGAGTTTGCAATTTCAAATGCAAATGGCTGGTTCAAAATGATTGGTACTGCAGGATGCTCAGCTATGATTTACAATCATTTCTGGAACATTCCCGGATATAATGGATTGATGGCTTTATGTGCCATTACTTTATTCCTTGATCTATGGTATGTTTATTTGCAGTATAGCCGAGTGGGAGTGAGAGATAAAGTGGGCAAGGTGAACTTCATTCCGGCGTGAGGTTAAAGTACAAAGCGGAAAGCTTAAAGCAAAAAGTATATAGTTAAATGCTTCATCAGAAGCAGAAGGCCTGCTGGCTGTAATCAATTAATTAGATTAAGAAAATCTATTAAGTGGATTTACCTAGCTATTACTTTAAGCTTTCCGCTTTGTGCTTTTAGCTTTTAGCTTTCCGTCAAAAATTTATCAGCCACATCATAATACCCCTTAATAGTTCGTCTATCCTTTTTTTCAAGCTGCCTTAGCATTAAGGTCATTCTTGGATTGCTTTGGAATTTCTTTTTATGTAAATCAATAAATCTCCAGTATAAACTGTCCCAGATATTGGTCCACGGTCCTCGGGGATAATCGCTCATTTTTAATACATAGTTTGAACCGGAGATATATGGTTTGGTAGTAATAATATGGCCAGCAGCAAACTGGCTCATTCCATAGACATTGGGTACCATTACCCAATCGTAGGCGTCAATATACATTTCCATAAACCATTTGTAAACTTCATCAGGATCTGTTTCACATAGAAGCATGAAGTTTCCCATTATCATAAGACGTTCTATATGGTGATTATAGGAATTACTAAGCACATTTGAGATGGTGTTGTCTACTGGTAAGATTCCTGTAGATGCATCCCAGAATGATGTGGGCAATTTTCTTTTATGATTAAAATAGTTTTGTGTCCGAATATGTCTTCCTTTAAATTGATATACAGCCCTCATGTATTCTCTCCAGCCAATGATTTGCCTGATAAAACCTTCTAATGCGTTTATTGGAATCTCATTTTGATGTTCCATGACTTTATCCAGAATGTCTTCCGGAGTCAGCAAGCCAGAATTGAGAAGCGGGCTTAATACTGAATGATATATAAATGGATACTTAGAGGAAATAGCATCTTCATATGTTCCAAATGAATTTAACCTTTTGGTAATAAAAGAGTCCAGCCAAATTTGAGCTTCTTTATGAGTGACAGGGTATAAGAAAGGTATTGTGGTTCCCGGGTTAGTGCTGAAATTTCTTTTTACATAATCAATTGCCTCTTTTACAAATTCATTTGGTTCAGGGGAGTGAACTGCCGGAGGTATATGGTTTTTAGGAAGTTTTTTTCTGTTTTCATCATCAAAGCTCCATTTACCTCCTCTTGGTTTGCCATTGTCTATCATTATATCAAGGCGTATTCTTTCGTGAGAGTAAAAATCAGCCATATAAAATCTCTTATGGGAGAAATAGTCTTCAAGATAGCTGATTGTATTGAGAAACATGGGTGAACTTTCTACAACTGTTTTGATTCCATTTATAGCCGCATTTTTTTCTATTCGTTTTGATAGCCAGTCATCTGTAGGATCTATATAAGTAATGTGATTAATTTTATTCTTAACCAATTCTTTGAAAAGAGCCTCAGTATCAGAAAATTTTACCTGTTCAAAGTAAATGCACTTATAACCTTTTGATATAAGTTGTTGCTCATAAGCTTTCATACTAGCCCTGTGGAATATAAGTTTTTGCTTATGAAATTTGTACTGAGTAAAAAGCAAGGGTTCTTCGATTAAGCAGATGAACTGGTTCTTCTTTCTGTGAAAATTATTTTCAAATAACTGATGAGGGAAAACTAAAAAAGCTTGATTCATAGAGTTTTTTAAAAGATGTAATGAGGCAATAGGATGTCAGATTAATTCGTTATTTTTGCAATTCGGAATTATATTCCTCTCTGCTTACACTGGTGACGGGGGAGTCCGTCACCTCTTTTTATCAGGTTTATCCACATTTTTTAATTTATTTTGAATCCTTTTATCGACAAAACCAGTAATTAGAAGCATTGGTTTAAAGATAAGTATGAAGGAAACCCAGACTTTTGATTATCAGCAATTTTTAGAAATTCAAAAAGAAAACGCAAGGCTTAAAGAGCATATCACCACTCAGGAGAATATGTTCGGAATGACTCTGCGTAATATGGGTGGTCTTAATCAGGAGCTCAAGTTTGCCAAAGAAAAAATTAAAGAACAAAATCTTCTTTTAGAAAAGATTGTTGCTGACCGCACAATTGAACTTCTTGCAATCAATAACCAACTGAATGCCTTGTTATATCGTGCATCTCATGATATGAAAGGACCCGTAAGCACATCTGAAGGACTTCTAAATCTTATTGAACTTACCAATGATCAGGAAGAAATAAAGCAAATGTCAAATTTAATGAGACTGACTTTGCGTAAGCTGAGCAAGCTTTTGGATGGCCTTTCATTCCTGGGAAGATTGAAAACTGAAAAAAGTATTATTTCCCGAATAAATTTCGATACATTCTTTTCAGAATTTAAAGATAAACTTTACCAAAATCATTCTCACAGATTTCCTGTTATTCATGCTCAACTTCCCGAGAACAGAGATTTCAATTCAGATCCGGATATTTTACATGTCATCTTCAGAGAGATATTTGAAAATAGTATTGTTTTCGGAAGAAATGATTTGCTTGAAATTACCTTTGTGATGGATATAACACATGACCATATTACTTTTTCAATTACAGATAATGGGTATGGAATTAGAGAGGGTGTCCTTAGTCTTGTTACAGAAATGTTTTTCAGAGGAAGTGAAAAGTCTGAAGGTAGTGGAATGGGCTTATTCCTAGTACAAAGTGCTGTAGAACATTTGCAGGGAGAACTCTTTATTTCCAGTGGAGAGAAAAATGGGACAACAGTAAAGATTATTATCCCAAATAGTACTTTCTGATTTATATCCTGTTAATTGTTTCTGAGCAATAATCCTTGAATAAAGCAAACGGATTATATTGAAATTATCTTAACTTACTTTCTTATTAGAACTTCCCTCCGGAACCACCACCGCCGAAATTACCTTCTCCAAATTCAAACCCTTCCTGTTGTGATGAGTCTTTTCCCATTGTCTCTGCAATTACCAGAGCTTCTGCATCAGATAAGTTGAATTCTTTTTCTAATACATCCTTATCCACTGTCAATCCTATTTTAGGTGTTTTCAAAAGTTTATTTACAAACCATGCAACACCAATCATAATAATTCCGGCAAGTGTAATCGTTATTTCATGATGGCCAAGGCTGAAATAGAATTTGAAAGTAAATACCGCAAATGTAATTAGCATCATGCCTAGCTGAAGTTGTAGTCTGTCTTTTTTTATTATACCAAAGTAAATATATAACAAAGGGGTAATAGCTGTAGTAATGTAGAATAGCCAGGCTAGTGGTATTTGAGAGCTCGAATATTCATCATTCATTATAGCATTAAGTTCTCTTACCACGAAGTAATTAACGGAAAGATATAAAGTAAGTAAACTAAGCAGTTCAAGGATTTTAAAATTATCTTTCCATAATAACCTTTTTTCAACATAACCATATTTTTTAACCAGCTGATATATAAGAAAGCTTGTAATGCATATGGTGAAAGGGCAAATTGCTATGCCTATATTTCCCGTATTAGATACTACATAAAAAATAATGTAAATTAAAACTCCAAATGCCAGTGCAGAGATAAGGCGGTCTACATAACGAATAGCAAAGAAAATAAGGAGGGGTAAAGAAAGCGTAAGTATTTGTAATGTATAATCAGTCCTGTCATAGTAAGATTCACTATTGTTATTTAGATTATCAAAGAAAATTGCGATCGCAGAAATACAAAGACCTAAAGTAGCATATTGGAAAGCATCATCAACACCTGCCCTGAAAAACTTCTTTTCTCTAATTACCTTTTCGGCTGTGATACCTGTAATAATTGCATAAATCAACATTCTGATCGGTAATCCATATCCAGAGATGGTGTCATGAATTGTTATCAGAGTGATAAGGCCAAGGCTTGCACCAATCAGTATAGAAGTAAACAGGAATAGACCTGTTCTTATAAAGAAATTGGGTGTATATAGATCATTTATATATTTCCCTTTTATCTTTTCAAATAATGATTCGGATAATAATTGTTTTTCTTTCCAGATTTTAGCCTGATCAATAAGTCTTAGATTCTCAAGTGATTTTTTATTATAGATAATCATATTTTCAACAGACTTTTGTGATTCTTGATAAGGTAAACAGCTAGGGCACAACTACCGATAAAATAGAAAAATCCGAAATAGACTAATTCTATATCTGCTCCGGTTTGCAACAGGAAATGAAAAGTAATATAGGTAATACCTATGTATAAATAAATCATGATGAAAAGCAAGAAATAGTATGACTCAAGTTTTCTTGCATGGAAATAATAAACTCCTGCCAGTACAAATAAAATTGGTATAAATAGGAGGTGATTTGTTTCTAAAAACAAACCGGCCAATGCTGCTATGAAAAGAATGTGAATGGCGAAGTTAAGGTAAGTAAATGCAAAATGGTTTTTCAGATTTATTCTCTGGAACCCAAATACCATGGCATTCAGAAAGCAACCCAGGCCCAGAGCAGTCCATATGTATGAGTGATCAGAGAAGTTCTCCAGGCCATCATATACACCTCTTGGAGTTACTGCTATTCCTGCCCAGCCTGCGAGACCGGTAACAGCCATGCTTAAAACACCCTTGTGATCAAATCTGTAAGCAAGCAGGAAGAATAAGAGCGTAGGAATAATTGTGGCAGTCCCGAATTGTGTTCCGAATATGGTGTATTGAACTTGCAGATATGTTTCGAGTGACAAAAAAAGCAAGCAGCCGAGAAGCAATATATAATCATTCCATGGAGAGGTGCTGATTACTTCATTAAAGGAAAAGGGCTCACTTTTTTTGAAAGTTATGTAGAAGCAGGCCGTGCATGCTAGTCCTATAAGGGAAATGATTGAAATATGACCTATTGTGTCAATATTCAAATAAATAATCAAACCAGCTCCCGCTGAGAAGAGTAATACTCCCAGGTATAAAACTGTTTTTGCTTCCCAAAAGAGTGAAAAAAGCTTATTTTGCTCATAGTTTTCAAGCTTTTCTTTGTCTTCAGTGGAAATAATTCCATCAGTGAGCAAAGTATTTAAAATAAATTTTCTTTCAGGCATGAGAAAGTTTTACGATTTTTAGCATGTTTTTTGGAACGCAATTTTAATAGTTCCAGTTACCAAATTTATGGAAGATAAGAAATTTAAAGGTTTACAGGAAAGGCTTGAAAAATTATCATGGCCGTCCATTTATATGTTCAAGTTTATTGTTCCTACGGAGAAAGAAAAAGAATTGGTTAATATTTTTGAGGGAAGAATTACAGAAAAAAAATATTCTCAAAAAGGGAACTATGTAAGTGTTACATCCACATTCGCTGTTGAATCTGGTGATTCTGTCTTGCATTATTATAAGGCAGCTTCCAAAATTGAAGGTGTAGTGGCATTGTAAATTTTAGAATATAGACTATTTGAAAGCATCTTGACTAATTAAACATTCTCTTAAAGCCGTCTCATAAAAGCCGGCTTTTTATTTTTTTTAAAAATTTTTAGAATTTAACCTTTTAGTTTGGCTATTTCTCTACCTCGGCAGTTATAAGTAGGAAGAAAATGCCTAAGAATATTTTATCCAATCATGCAGAATACTTTTAAATGACAGATACCGGGAAAATACCTGAAAATAAATATAAAAATAAGTGGCTGATCCTTGCCAATGTCTCATTTGGGGTCTTAATGGCCACCCTTGATGGAAGTATTGTAAATATCGCGCTTCCCACTATTAAAACAGAGCTTCAGGCTGGCAGTGCAGTTCAATGGATTGTAATATCTTATTTTCTTACAACTACCAGTACCCTGCTGATAATGGGCAGGATCTCTGATATCATAGGAACAAAGCCGGTATATGTTTCTGGATTTGCAGTATTTACAATTGGTTCATTGCTCTGTGGAATTGCTCCAGGTATCTGGTATCTGACAGCCTTTAGGGTAATTCAGGGTTTAGGTGCTTCTATGTTGTTTGCTGTTGGGCCAGTGATCATCGCAAATGTTTTTGAGCCTAAGGATCGTGGCAAGGCTTTAGGTTTAATAGGCACGATTGTCGCTGCAGGCAATAGCCTTGGTCCTGTATTGGGGGGAATACTTTTGGGATCTTTAGGTTGGAAAAGCATATTTTTTGTAAATGTTCCGCTTGGGATTATTGCTGTAGTATTTACTCTAAGAAATATTCCAGGAGGGGCTGAAAGGAAAAAGGAGTACTTCGATTATCCCGGAGCACTATTGTTTCTTGCCGGAGCAATATTATTTCTGGTTGGGCTTTATCTCGGGCCATTAGATGATTTTGGATGGAGTAACAAGTATGTAATAATGTACCTTATTGGTGGGGGAGTACTGCTTAGCTTTTTTTTCATTTGGCAGAAAAAGGCACCGGTCCCCATGCTAAATTTTACTTTATTTAAAAGAAGAAATTATAGTTATTCGATCATTTCGGCTTGGCTGGCTTTTACATCCACTGGGGCAAACTTTTTTATTTTACCTTTTTACCTTCAGCAAATTTTGAACTACCCGCCTGAAAAGGCAGGTTTTATATTGCTTGCAGGTCCGGCAACGCTGAGTGTTATAGCCCCTATAGGAGGCTTTCTCTCCGATAAAATCGGTCCGCGTTTTATAGCTACGATTGGTCTTATCATTACAGCTACAGGTTATTTTTCCTTTACATTTATTGCAGAAAACTGGGATTGGCACCAGATTGTCTGGAGAAGCGCTTTGATAAGCCTTGGCTTTGGATTATTTCAATCTCCCAATAGCTCAAGAGCTTTAAATTCCGCTCCCGCACACCTTCGGGGTGTCGGAAGCAGTATGCTTGCTTTTATGAGAAATCTGGGACTGCTAATGGGTGTGTCAATAGCAGCAGCAATCTGGTATTCATTCAGAAAGAAAATAGCTTATTCGGCAGGTATTGAGGAGTTAAGCCATCATGCCCAGGTTTATGGGATGCACTTTGTTTATTATGCCCTGACACTGTTTGTCCTTAGTGCTGCAGTATTGTCTTATCTTAATATTCCGGAAAGTGAAGAAAATTAAATACAATTAGCCCAAAGCTTCAATACATTCTTCAAAGGTTCTGAAAATTTTGCCTCCTGACTGTGTTATTGCATAGTGAATCATGAGATTTACACAGTGACCAAAATCTTCGACCTCACTATATTCAGGCTGTTTGGAGATATCAAACATTTTTTTTGTTGTTTCCGGAATTGTGCATTCTGGCTCAGTACAGTATGCATAAATCTTTTTCTTTTTACCGAATGCCATTCCTATTTCAAATGCAGTGCCATCATCCATGCAAGCTCCACGAAAGGGATCTATATTCGCTACTACAACATCTGCCATTTCTATCATCTGAATATTTCCATTGAAGATCTGTTCGCATACAAGTTCGGCTTTGTACGGATCAATCTGATTATCCAGTGGAATCAAGGCTTTATGTCCTTTGGAAGAAAGAAAACTATTCAGTTTATGGAAATGCTCTTTTGCATTTTGCCTGAATACATCAGGACCGGCAAGGTAAATTTTCATCTTTATTTCAATAATGTCTAGCAAGATAATGCAAATATTCTTTTGATGTTTTATGATTTATGAAACTGGATTTTTTTTAGATTAATAACTGTCCTTCAAATTTATAATTTAGTTCTAATTATGTTCACTCTGCACTTTCCTTAGTCTGGGAATGCGACATTCCTGATCCGAAAGCTAAAAAAGTTAATTTGGGCCAGGTGGTAAAATTTCTTTTAATCAGGTACTTATAATGTAATATTGAAAAGGTTGAAAAAAAGTTTTATTTTTTTTGCTTTAGTTATATTAAATATCAGAATAGTTAAATATTTTTAAAGTGTAAATCGATTACTATTTGTCCTTTTACAGTATTAAAGAGGAATATTATAATCTATTTATAATCTCATCATTTTGTATTTATTGAAGAAAAGCCGCATTTCTTCGAATACACAATCAAGTCATTTATATAAAAATCTCAAGATTAATGAACAAGCATTTTGCTTTTCTAAAAAACTGCGGTCTGTTAATATTGCTATCAGCCCTATCACTTATTCAAACTCTTTCGGCTCAACCACTGGTTTTGAATCAATATGCAAAGGTGCTTGATTTTCCATCCTGTAATCCTTGTCTTAATCCTTGTAATAAGGTCACTGTAGATGATATCACTCCATTTGTGGTTGGTGATGAGGTACTTCTTATTCAGATGAAAGGTGCTGATATAAGCTGGGCCCAGGATACTACTTTTGGTGACATTATTAGTTATGGTAGTACAGGTTTCCATGAAGTTCTTTCTATCGCTGCAATCAACGCGTCTACCAAGCTTATAACATTTGATAATACCATTGGTGGAAATTATTTTATAGATGGAAAGGTACAGCTCGTAAAGAAGTTTAAAGCATCTGGAAATTATACTGTTCCTGCGGGAGGGGTTACATGTGCTCCCTGGGATGGAAACAAAGGTGGGGTTTTGTTTATGGAGGTAAATGGTACCTTGTCGCTTTCAGGAAGTATAGATGTTACAGGTATGGGCTTCAGAGGTGCGGTGAATCCTAACTCCAATCTGGACATTACTCAATGTGGTACGGGAGGCCCTGCTGGTGATGAGTTTGCCAATGGTATATTTTACCTTGATGGTGCCAATCTTCAATGGGCAGGAAGGAAAGGAGAGGGGATAACTGAATTTAGAAATCCACAGTATGAGTTGGGGACAGGTAATCTCGCCAATGGCGGAGGCGGTGGATTAAATCATAATGCAGGGGGAGGTGGTGGTTCCAATATGGGTGCTGGTGGAAAAGGAGGAAATTCTTATATAGGTATATCCAATGAAATTTGCGGCGTGATATCCAACGGATCCGGTGGCGCTGCACTTGACAGGATGGGTGGCCTTCGTCTTTTCCTTGGTGGAGGTGGCGGTGCAGGACATGAGAATAATCATAGAGGAAACTCAGGAGGTGATGGAGGGGGTATTATTGTGATAAAAGCAGACAAGATTGAAGGCAATGGAAATAAAATAATCTCTGATGGGTTTATCGGTTTCAATTACGATCTTATTCAGGGAGGAAAAGGTGAAAATGACGGTGGCGGTGGTGGTGGTGCCGGTGGTTCTATTAAAATCGAATGTAATGATTTTGGAACTTCAGCACTCACTATCCAGGCCCGCGGGGGAAATGGCGGAAGCCTTACTGCACAGGAGCATGGCCCTGGTGGAGGAGGTGGAGGAGGACTCGTTTGTTTTAATGCTGCTTCTATTAGCAATGCTTTAGTTAAGGTAGTTTCAGAAGGTGGAAACCCTGGTTTAACTGCGGGAGATACTTCCAGCTATGGTGCTCAAGCCGGTTCTCCGGGGATAACTGGATTTTCCTGTTCTACCATTTCTTCTCCACCTCCCAGAGTTATTCTTTTTTCAGCAGGTAGTGATCAAACCCTTTGTAATCCTGGAGTAGCAATTCTTGATACGAAACTTGAAAAGACAGGAACTTCCTTTACATGGTATAAAGATGGAGTGGAGCTTACAGCAGAAAAGGATTCGGTTTATACAACTAATGCTCCCGGAACTTTTGTAGTAAAAGTAACTACAGCTAATTGTTCCTCTACAGATACGGTGGTGATCAAAAAAATCGGAAATGAGGTTCCTGTAAATCAATATTTCTGTGATAATGCTGGCCCAGCAACTGTCACGCTTGAAGTGGGGAATCCGGAAGCTGCAGCGAAATATGGATGGTTTACTGAGGAAAACGGAGGTACGCTTGTTCATGTTGGAACCAGCTATACCGTTTCAGGGCTTACTAAGGATACTGTGTTCTATGTTGTAGATACTGTTAAAGTAACTACTGTTTTGGGCCCTACCGGAACAGGTGCAGCTCAGGAATGGTATATAGCAGATGGTAGTAACAATGATATAACTGTTCAGGAGCAATTAAGGAAATTTAATGTCATTGCTCCCATAAAGCTTAAATCTGTAGAAGTTAGGGCAGCCCTATATATTGGTGGTTGCGGGGTTACAAGGAGTGTAACCATTCAGCTTTTTCAAAATGGGGTAGCCACAGGACAAACAGCAACAGGTACTATTCAATGCGATGTTCCGACTAAAGTTGTCTTGAATTTTGATATTCCTCCAGGAAATAATTATGAATTAAGAATTGATGGTATTGATAAAGCTTTTTTTAAAATCAGCGATGAAGAAGAAGCTTATTCCATTCCTGTTGTAATGACCATTCTTCCAAATCTGAAAAAATCAGGAGCGTTCTTTAATTGGGAAATTGAATATGGAGCTCCATGTGGAAGAATGCCTATCTGGGCTAAAAAGAGCTGTCCGCTTCCTTTAATGCTCTTATCTTTTTCAGGAGTAAGTCAGGATGGAGTAGCCAATTTGTATTGGTCTACAGCAATGGAGAAAAATGTTGAAGGTTTTATAATTGAAAGCAGTAGCGATGGATTTCAATTTGAATCAAAAGGATTTGTCTCTGCAACCGGTCTTGGTCACTATCAGTTTCAGGATATGAATGGAGGTAGCAGTTTTTATTACAGGCTTAAAATGGTTGATAGAGATGGTACTTTTACATATAGTCCCATCATACATTTGAAAGGTGACAATGAAAATTATATCAATCTGTTTCCGAATCCTGCTTCAGAAATATTGTATCTACAGATTGTGGCTTCAGGTCAATCATCAGTGTTACTCGAATTGACTGATATTGTAGGAAAACAGCTTTTAACAAAAGAACAAGTTGTTGAAAAAGGTCTTAATACGCTTTCTTTAAATGTATCATCATTGCCAACAGGAGTTTACTTCCTGAGTATACTAACATCTGCAGGCGTTGAAGTCAGAAAGTTTGAGAAGAGATAAGAATAGTCTATCGAAGAAGATTTTGGAATACATACTTTTTGTTATCAAGCGTCCGCTTGCACTCAAAATAAATAGGCCGTCATCGCTTGATCAGAATCCAACAGTTAATTGAACGATCATTAATAAAAAAGAAGAATGGTAAACCACCTTTCTTCTTTTTTTATCTGGCCATTACTCTTTATATCTTCTGAACAGTGCAATAGCATTATGTCCACCAAAACCAAATGTATTGCTCATTGCTACATCCACATTGGTTGATTTATGTTTACCTGTTACAATCTCAATTCCTGGTGCCAGATTAAATTCAGAAAGATCATTTGTATTAATAGTCGGAGGAATAATATTTTCATCAATACTTTTAATCGCTATGATGGCTTCCACAGCTCCCGCGGCCCCCAGCAGATGACCAGTCATAGATTTTGTAGCACTGATATGTAGTTTTTGTCCGTTGAATAATCTGTCAATTGCCGCCAGTTCGCTCGGATCTCCAAGGGGAGTAGAAGTTGCGTGGCAATTGATATAGTCCACTTCAGAAGGAGAAATATGCGCATCTTCCAAAGCATCTTTCATGGCAAGATAAGCTCCGATTCCTTCCGGATGTGTGGCTGTAATATGATAAGCATCTGCCGCAAGTCCCCCTCCGATAATTTCTGCATAAATTCTGGCGCCCCTGGACTTTGCTTGTTCCAGTTCTTCAAGAATCAATGTACCACTACCTTCTCCCAGTACAAAGCCATCTCTTGTTTTGTCAAAGGGGCGTGAAGCTTTTGAGTATTCTTCATTATTTTCCGATAAAGCTTTCATCGCATTAAAACCACCGATACCGGCATCAATAACTGGAGCTTCCGAACCACCTGCAATAATTATATTTGCTTTTCCAAGTCTTAAATAATTAAAGGCGTCTACTATAGCATTTGTTGATGAAGCGCAAGCTGAGACTGTACCGAAATTTATTCCCCGTAAACCAAATTTTATAGAGATATAACCCGGAACTATATCGGAAATCATTTTGGTAATGAAGAATGGATTAAACTTAGGTACTTTGCTTTGAGCGTATGCCAGAACCTCTTCCTGAAATGTTACAAAACCTCCAATCCCTGAAGACCATATCACACCAACTTTATCTTTATTGATTGTATCAAAGTTGATTCCTGCATCTTTTATGGCCTCCTCTGTACTTGCAATTCCGTATTGGCAAAACAGGTCCATTTTTCGGGATTCTTTCTTATCCAGATAGTCCAGGGGATTAAAATTCTTTACCTCACAGGCAAACTTTGTCTTGAAGTGTGTCGTGTCAAATCTTGAAATAAGGTTTGCTCCACTTTTCCCTTGCTTAACAGAACTCCAAAAATCATGGATAGAATTTCCAATTGGGGTAATCGCTCCCATACCTGTTATTACAACTCGTTTCATATGAGTGTTTTTTATTTATATTATAAATTATACTTATTAGTAAGTAAGTTGTGCTTTCAAATTTTTTTAACTTCGATTTAGTTCGTTTAAAATTGCATTTTTAACACTTTTAAAACTTTCCGGCCCCAATATTTTAGCCATTTGAGCTGCAGCCATAATAGAAGTGATAATAAGCATCGCTCTGGTTCGTGAATCTCCTTTATATGTTAAAGTACCATTTTGAAGCCCTTCTTCCATAACATTTGTTAACCAATCACCCACAATGGTCACAAAAACAGTAAGTTTTTGTTGGATTTTTTCATCGATTGTGTCCCAGTCAGTGGCCAAAGTCCCCACAAGACATACTTTTTTATTGGTCTGAATCTGATCATAGATATTCAGAAATGCTTCTACTTTTTCAGGTTCTGAAAGAGAAGCAACTTCCTTAATAAAGTGCTCAACTTTCTGAATATGAAATTCAATAACAGCAACTCCAAGGTCTGATTTGGATGGAAAGTGATAATGGATAGCAGCATTTTTTACTGATAAGACTTTAGAAATATCATTGTAACTGAATGCATTATATCCTCTTCTTCGGATAAGGTCATCTGCAATATTTACTATAGACTCTTTGGTGGAAGTCATTAGGGCTTATTTTTAATATTACAAATATAATACTTACTAGTAAGTAAGTTTAATTTTATGATTAAATTTTTTAAGAAAATTAAAGGAGGAAATTTACAGCCTCTGGTTCTCTGTGTTTTTTCCGAGGTTCTTTATTTAATAAAATCATTTCACTCGGTAAATATCTAATGATCAAAGGTTAATAGTAAAAATTTACTCAATAAGGCTCAGAAAGCTGTAAAGTTGTATTATAACAACTTCCTGAGATATTGATTAAAAGAATCATACATCCATAATTGGAAAATCAAATTAATATTTCCGACCTTTAAGACCGAGTTTAGCATAGCATGTCTGAAAGTATAAATAAGGAAGGTACACAAGAAAGTTTTTCTGATCCTGAATCTTTTGAAAGGATTTTCAGAACATACTACGCTCAGCTTTGCCGTTCCGTCTATCGGATAGTCCAGGATAAAGACGCAAGTGAAGATATTGTGCAGGAGGTTTTTATGAGGATCTGGACTAAAAAGGATGAACTCTCCATTCATCTTACTGTCAAATCTTATCTTTTTGCTGCAGCCTACAACAGCTCATTTAACTATTTAAAACAGAAGAAAAAATTTTCTGAAACAGAAGAGGATACCTGGATTAATATTCCGGGCAGCGATAGAGCAGATCAATCCCTGCAAGTAGGGGAGCTGGATGGGCATATCTCTCAGGCAATAGATAGTTTGCCTCCTGCCTGTCGTTCTGTTTTTATTTTGAGCAGGTATGAAGAACTTAGCTACAAGGAAATAGCCGAAACTTTACAGATATCGGTTAAAACGGTTGAAAATCAAATGGTCAAAGCTTTGAAAGTCCTTCGGGAGAGATTAGCTCCGTTCCTGAAAGATGCCATTCTGGTTTTGATTTTTTTGCTAAATAATTTCTAAAAAAAAAATTGAAGGTAGCGTAGGGGTAAATTAAAATTCAATTGTCATAGTATCAGATTGGCCAATTAATTAAAGATGGAAAGAGAACATCAGGAACTTATTCTTAAGCACTTAAGGAAAGAATCTTCGGGTTTCGAAGAACAATTACTTTCCGAATGGCTGCAGGAAAATCCTTCTAACAGAAAGGAATTTGAAGAGTATGTCCGGACTTGGGATTTTTCCGCAAGAGCCAAAGTTGACTTTGAGCCCGATGTAGACGCTGCCTGGATGAAGTTTAAAGCAAAGGCCGGTTTTGAGCCTCAGCAGACAGTGCCTCAGAAGGAAGCCAAAGTTGTCAAGCTCTTCGATTATAACCTTATTTTGAAAGCTGCTGCAGTTTTATTGGTATTTGCCGGCATTAGCTATTTATCAATGAAGCTGTTTAATCAAAAGGAGATTCAAGAAATGTCTTTTGCAGCCGGAAATGAAAAAAGGGAATTACAACTTCCTGACAGCAGCAAAGTCTGGCTGAATGCACACAGTAAAATTTCTTATGCCAAGGATTTCAAAGGCGATATAAGAAAGGTAAAACTAGAAGGAGAAGCCTTCTTTGAAGTAAAGCGAAATGTTGAAAAACCATTCAGAGTAGAAGGATTGTCATCTATTACTCAGGTATTAGGTACTTCATTTAATGTAAAAACAATTGTAGGTCAGGCCGATGAAGTAGAGGTCGTTACCGGTAAAGTGTCTTTCGCATTAAAGAAAAACGAGACAAAGAAAGTCATTCTGACTCCTGGCATGAAAGGAAGAGTTGAAAACAATAGCAATGTTGTTTCGGAGAAAATCGATAATCCGAATTTCTTAGCATGGAAACAGGAGAAACTGGTCTTTGAAAACAGTACGCTTGAAGAAGTAGCATCTACAGTAGAGGCTTATTTTGGAACAAATGTAGAGCTGGCTAATTCAGAATTAGTCAACTGCAGGTTTACCGGAACTTTTGAAAAACCTAAAATACAGGAAGTATTGGATGTAGTTTCGGAATCTATGAGCTTAAGCTCTAAAAAAGACGGCAACGGATATATACTAGAGGGTTCGGGCTGTCAGTAATTAATCAACAGAGCGTGTTACTACCTATTTAGGTTAAGATTACGCAGGTAAAAATCATTTAATTTATTAATTCATTTCACTAATGAGGCTTATTCAAATCCTTATCATACTATTACTTTGTCTTAACTTTTCCCTGCAGGCTCAGCCATCGCTGGATACAAAGGTTACACTTAAGATGAAGGCCAAGCAAAGCGAAATACTGAAAACCATTACTGAAAAATATGGAATAAGATTTTCTTATTCGAATAATATGGTTTCGCTTGACAAAAATGTATCTCTGAATGTTCAGGGGAAATCGTTGAGAGAAGTCCTGGACCTAGTCTTTACGGAGCATAACGTGAATTACTCTGTAGTAGGAAATCAGGTTGTACTGAAAAAGAAAGCTGTTAAAAAATCGGCTGATGCCACTGCAGATTCAAGAAAGGGAGCTACTTCATTTGTGATTGTGGAAAATGCGAATTCAATTACGATAAACAGTGTGAGCACTGATAAAGCTGAAGAAGTTGAAGAAAATGATCATGCGGACGAAGTGCAACCAGAAACCAGTGAAAAACTTGAAGAAACACTTCTGGTATCATCAGATACAACTTTAAAAGCACCCATGCTGAAGGCTAAGAAACCCAAAGGCGATGATGTGGTAAGTCTGCGTAAGCAATATTTATTGGAGAAAAGGAGATTGAGGGATGAATATCTTACCAAGATGGACAGCCTGAATTCCGGAGGAAACAAGAAAACAAAGGAAGACTTTAAAAGCAGCTTTAAAACGATTTCTCACAAACTTAGAGAAGAGTTAAACGAGATTGCTGACAGTATTGAAAACAGAGCGCCAGTAGGAGTTTGGAAAAGATTGCAAAAGTCTGATAACCCTTCTGATTCACTTTCAGGCAATGAAGGACAAAATGTAGACTCTGCCACTTATAAAACCGTACCGCTTTCTGTCAGCTTCGTTCCTCCTATGAGCACGAATGGTGCTCATGCATCGGAGGTTGTAAACAAAGCTTCATTGAACATTCTGGCCGGTACTTCAAGAGGGCTGGATGGTGTTGAAGTTGGGGCTCTTGTAAATGTGGACAAGGAGTTTGTCAATGGTGTACAAATTGCTGGTTTGACAAACTTAGTAGGAAAGAATGTAAAAGGCGCGCAGATTGCTGGTCTTACCAATATATCTTCAGGCTATGTAGAAGGTGTGCAAGTGAGTGGTCTTGTTAATACCGCCAAAGACAGTATGTATTGCTTTCAGGCTGCAGGATTGGTGAACAGCTCAGGAGGAAATAGCCTGGGTGGACAGTTTTCCGGATTGGTAAATTTTAGCAACGGATATATGTATGGCCCACAGTGCGCGGGATTCGCAAACGTAGCCAATGGTATGGTGACAGGTCCTCAGTTGGCTGGGTTTATAAATGTTGCGAATGGAAGCCATAAGGGAATTCAAGCTGCAGGATTCATGAGTGTCGCTAAGCATAACTCTGAAGGTTGTCAGTTAGCTGGTTTTATGAATACTACCGGTGATTTAAGAGGTGCACAAGCTTCTGGCTTCATCAATTTTGCAAAAAGAGTAAAAGGTGTTCAGATAGGTGTAATAAATATCGCAGACACTGTTGATGGTGCTCAGATAGGCATTCTTAATATAGCAAAGAAAGGCTATCGCAGATTTGAAATCTGGGGTTCAGAGAGTTTATATGGAAACATAGCTTTCAAAATGGGAGGTTCAAGAAGTTTTTATAACATCTTTGCTGTCGGTGCTCAACTGAACAATGGAGGAAAGTTCAGAACAGGATACGGAGTGGGATTCGGTACTGAATTAAAGGCAAGTCAAAAGCTTTGTGTAAATATAGATGCTATCGCATACCACATCAACGAAGATGGAGCTTGGACCAACAAACTCAATTTACTTAATCAACTAAGAGTAAATGTTGGGATAGCATTAGGAGAGAGAACGACAATATTCTTTGGTCCTACTTTTAACGTAATGGTATCCCAGATTTTTGATGCCGATAAAAACGAATACGGCTCTAATATAGCTCCATGGACAGTCTCCGATGAAACCTACGCAGGTCGTGTAGATAAAGGTCGAAAAGAAAATACAAATGTGAAAATGTGGCCCGGATTTAACGCAGGTATCAGGTTCTGATTTTTAGTACAACCAGGAAAACTCAAGTAAAACACATTTAAAAAACTAAGACGATGAGACTAATTTTTAGCCTTATAATGGCATTGCTATGCCTAAACTTTTCGGTAATAGCACAGCAAGTGACTCAGACTATAAGAGGAACTGTAATTGATAAAAATCTTCAATCACCACTACCAGGAGTAAACGTGGTGATCACAAGTACCAATCCTCCAATGGGAACTGCTACAGATGAGAATGGTAGATTCCGATTTGACAATGTACCTCTCGGAAGACATGAAATAAAAATAATGTATGCAGGATATAAGGAAGGTGGTTCAGCCAACGTGCTGGTTACATCAGGAAAAGAAGTTATCCTGAATATGGACATGGAAGAAGAAATAGAGAATGTAAAAGAAGTTGTTGTAGTAGGACAAAAGGATAAATCACAGGCCAATAACCAGCTTGCTGTTGTCAGTGCAACAAATCTTCGTACAGAAGAGATAAACAGATTTGCGGGATCAAGACAAGATCCGAGCAGGATGGCCTCTAACTATGCAGGAGTTGCCGGTGGAGGAGATCAAAGGAATGATATTATTGTAAGAGGTAATTCTCCAATAGGTGTTTTGTGGAGGCTCGAAGGTGTTGACATTCCGAACCCGAACCACTTTACCTTTACAGGTAACAGCGGAGGTGCATTCAGTATTTTAAATAACAACCTGCTTGCGAATTCAGATTTTCTTACCGGCGCATTTCCTGCTGAATATGGAAATAAAAGCGCAGCGGTGTTTGATGTGAAATTGAGAAACGGAAACAATGAAAAAAGAGAACATACAATTCAGGCAGGGCTTAATGGACTTGAGTTTGTAACAGAAGGACCTATATCAAAGAAATCAGGTAGTTCATATTTGGCAAGCTACAGATTACTCTCTTTTGAAGCATTGAATAAAATTGGTGTAAACTTTGGAGTCAACGGTATTCCACAGTTTCAGGATGCAGCATTGAAAATTAATATACCTACGAAAAAGGCCGGAACATTTACATTATGGGGAATTGGAGGTAAGAGTAAGATCTATATTAAAGATCCGGAACTGGAAATAGACCCTGGTGATCCTTATAAGTTCACAACAGATAATTTTTCCTCCGATATGTATGCTGCAGGTATTTCCAATGCTCACAATATAACTCCTAAAACAACAGGTAAGATAATTCTTAGTACTTCCGGAAGTCGTATTAAAGTGGTTAGTTCAAAGATATATGATATCAAACCAGAATTTTTTGAATTTGATATGTCAAATACCGAGGGCCAGTATATTGCAAACTATACCGTTACGCACAAATTAAGTAGAAGAAATCTTGTAAAAGGAGGAGTTATTTACAGAAGCATTTTCTATAATAATAATTCTAATTATTTCGATGATACCGATAGTTTATTCAAACAAGGTTTAAAGCAAAAAGGCAGCACAGAATTGTTTCAGTCATTTGCGCACTGGCAATTCAGAGTTACAGAAAAGCTTACTTTAAATTCAGGAGTGTATTATCAACGTTTGACTCTAAATGGTACCCAGTCTCTGGAGCCAAGATTGGCAGCGACATATATGGTTACAGAAAAGGATAGAATAAGTATCGCAACAGGACTTCATAGTCAGGCTCAGAACCTGTTTATATATCAGTATAGATTCTATGATGATAAAACTGGAAACTATAATCAGCCAAACAAAAACGTAGGATTTACCAAGAGTCTACACCTTGTTGGAGGATATCAAAGAGCTCTCACTAAAAATCTGAAGTTTAAAACGGAAGCCTATTATCAGCATATGTATAATGTTCCTGTAAGTATCTCACATGAGGATGGAGCAGGGGTATATTCCATCTTAAACACAGGAGCTGATTACGGTTTCTATGTTCTTGACAGCACTGTTAATACAGGAAAAGGGAGAAATTATGGACTTGAACTAACTTTAGAAAGGTATTTCAATAAAGATTATTATTTCTTAACCAATTTGTCACTTCTTAAATCTGAATATCAGGGATCTGATGGAGTATGGAGAAACTCAGCCTTTAACATCGGGTATGTAGTCAATGCACTTGCCGGAAAAGAATTTCACCTTGATGCAAATAATAAAAAGTTGATATCAGTTGACTTTAAAGTAACATCATCTGGAGGAAGAAGAATTATACCAATTGATGCACAGGCGTCCATTCAAAAGGGGGAAGCAGTGTATGACTATAGCAGAGCTTATGAAACGCAGCTAAAAGATTACTTCAGGACTGATTTGAAGATTTCGTACAGACTTAACAAAGCCAAATCAAATCATAATTTCTTTATAGCAGCAGACAATTTGCTCAATACTCAAAATGTATTAACTCAGGAGTGGGATGAGAAGAAAAAAGAAGTAGAAACTTATTATCAGCTTGGGTTATTTCCATACATGGGATACAAGGTGCAGTTTTAATTAAGTACTAAGTACTAAGTAATAAAATTTATTTAATAAAAGACCCAATATTTAAGTTCATGTAAGACAGGGAACTTAAGTATTGGGTTTTTGCTTTAAAATTCAGTTGTAAAAATGTTTAAAATAAGCAGGGTTTATATAAAATTTACATTCAGCTTTGCGTATTCCGCATTCCGCTTTTTTCTTATAACTTACAACTTAAAACTTATAACTTTAAAAGAATGAGTATCAGGCAACAGATAAGGCTGGGAGAAAATGAAGTGCTTGACTTTAAACAAACAATTGGCAGTGTTCAAAAGATTGCCAAGACAATAGTAGCATTTGCAAATACAAAGGGAGGGAAGATATTAGTAGGAGTGAGGGATAATGGAAGTATTGCCGGGGCGAAGGCTGAGGAGGAACGACATATGCTTGAGGGAGCGGCTTCATTTTTTTGTAAACCAGAAATAAAAGTAAATTTTACTGAAGAAATAATTGAAGGTAAAAGTATTTTAATCGCAGAAGTTCCGGAAAGTGATGAAAAACCGCACTATTCAAAGGGAGAAGATGGAAAATGGTGGGCTTATATTCGTGTTAAGGATCAATGCCTCTTAGCAAGTAAAGTAATGCTGGATGTTATGAAAAGTGATACCAGAGGTTTTGATGCTCAGATTACAATTGGAAAAGCTGAGAAGATTATTTTAGAATACCTGGAACATAATGAAAGAATAACATTAAAGGCTTTTTGTAAAATAGCCAATATTTCCAGGTGGAGGGCCAGTAAGATCCTGGTAAATCTTGTCAGGATGAAACTGATAAAAGTGCTTTCTCATGAAAAGGAAGACTATTATTCATTATAACAATCGTACAGTAGGAAAATATACTGGAAATAAAAAAGAGGTTTGCTAAAACCTCTTTTTGGGGGAATTATATTGCCACTTCTGGTTGGAAGGAATGGTGTGATTTTTATTTATATAATTTCATTCAGATTGCTGGTCAGCTGAAGAAATTGCGCTTCAGCTATATTTTTTTTGAGATTATTTAAAGCATATTCTAGTGCAACAACGATACTTATAGTGTCCTCTGGCGCAGAGAATATTATAAGTGGAGCGTTTCCATTCAACACTATTTTTAGTTCTATTCCTGGATTTTTTTCGTTGATTGATTTTATAAATGCTCCTGTTTGAGTCCTGTCTTTAAGATAGAATCCGATTCTGTTTCCAAACCCATTTCTCATATTGGTAAATGCTGGTAAATAACTTTCAGAAGTAGGCAAGCCAGCATAAACTACTTTTGCAATATTATCATTGGTATTTAGGTATTTTGCAATCTGCAATGCATTCTCAGACCTTTTGGATGCTTTTGAATAGATAGTCTCCAATTTATGTATCAGACTTAATGGATCATTTGGAATTTCATATTTATTGTAGTTTGATACGGATTTTCTGAGGACATCTATCAAAGTCACTTTGGAAGAAGTATTTATAGTTTCTGGTCTGATAATTCCATTGTTTATAGTAAGATAAGTTATTTCCTCAGGTGAAGTTTTTACATTGAATTTTGACCAGTCTGTATTTCCCTCAATAATAACTGCCTGTGGAGTGTTTGGAGCATTGTCGAAATATTCACTTGTGCTTTCAATCACTATCGAAGCACCTTTGCTTAAAGGTTTTATAAAATATCCAGCAACTCCATGACTATTGTCTACCACCACAGGTACGTTCTTTTCCTTAGCCACAGCAATGATTCTCGCAAAGTCTGGAATGCTTAGATCGTTTTCACCTATCGTTTCAAGATATATAATGCCTGTTTTATCATCGATTAAACTTTTAAATTCAGGGAGGCTGTATGTTGACAGTGATTTAACTGTTATTCCCAGAATCTGAAGCTTCGATTTTTCTTTTCCCTGGAATGTAGATGGATTAACAGTTACTATGTTTTGTCCTGCAGTGAGTAATGTTTTAAATAAAAGAAATTTAGCAGCATGAAGTGATTTTACCACCAAAGCATTTGTTCCTCCTTCTAATGCAGCAATTCGCTGTTCAAAGAATGTAACTTTTGGATTAGTGGTTGCATAATCCTGACCATAGTCTTCAGCTTTTTCTGAAGGATTTAAATATTCTTCAAACAAATCAGAATTGTTTTCAGATAGAATGTATGGGTTTTTAAATGGATTTTTCATGGCTATATCAGGATTATGTGATGACTTATTTTTATACTCTATTAAATCTATAGACTAAATTAGGTTATAGCGAAGTAAAATCCAAATCATCAAATGAAAAAGTTTTTATCAAAAAGAAGGTTTTGGGGTTAAATGTTTGTTTTTCAGTTATTTTAACAAAAGTAGAAATTCGAAAATTGTTATAAAAAAAGTTGAATTCTGAAAAGTATACCAACAAATTAAGGTTTACCTTTAATATATGAAGCAGATAAATTAGCAGAGTTATATTGAAATTGTCGAATGAAAATATATACAATAAATAGAGTTCAAATATTACCGGTTAAGATAGAGCAAGCATGGGATTTCTTTACTTCTCCTCATAATCTTTCAAAAATTACTCCTTCCTCTTTGAATTTTAAAGTCTTATCAAAAAACGAGGGTCCGATTCATCCAGGGATGATCATTCGCTATAAGGTGCATCCGATATTGGGGATACCTCTTGACTGGGTCACTGAAATAACTCATGTAGCGCATCAGCATTTATTTGTAGATGAACAACGTTTCGGTCCATACGCTTTCTGGCATCATTTGCACAAGTTCAGAGAGGTAAAAGAGGGAGTTGAAATGGAAGATCTAGTGCATTATGCTCTTCCATTTGGTCCGATAGGTTCCCTTGCACACGCTCTTATTGTTAAAAAGAAGGTGAATGAAATTTTCGATTTCAGAGCTAAGATTCTCAAAGAAATTTTAGGAAGTTACTGATCAAAATTCATTTTAAAGACCGAATATTGCCTGGCCAAACAATGTTTTTGGCTAATTCTTATAATAATCAAATGAATCTGAAAAAAAGTCGTCCTATTGCTTTTCTCCTCTTATTTATGGCTTTTGCAATATCTTCAAAAGGTCAGGAAAGCTTTAATAAAATATCTGTCAGTGGTGGTTTAGCGGGAAGCACTTTGAAAGACAAGGTAATTTCAACTTATATTTATAAAAAGAAAAGTATTCCCGTCATAGGTGAATACTCCTATAAAGGGTATAAATCTTTGCTGGGATTGAGGTTATACTTCTTAAAAAGTAAACTTAAAACAGATGAGAATAAAGGTTTCTCCTATTCGGGCGACCTTGGGACTTTTATTCCAGATAAGGTAAATGGTCTTAATCAAAGTCAGGTTAATTTTTTAATGTTCCAAACCAGGTTGTATTATCTGGCAAGGATACATATTGATGACCGCTTCAGTCTAGGACTCGGAGGTTTTGCCCAATATGATTTAATCAACAAAAAATTTTTGGTTCTTGACTATGAAAATAAACTGAAAGAACGTTTCCTTTCTGTCGGTCCCCAGATTATGCCCGTTTACATTTCCGGTCAGCATGAATTTCAATATGCCCTGTCGGCTTCTATATTCAATATAGGTTCAAGAACGTTAACTCCTGAAGAAGGTAGTGGAGCCAAAGCTTCAGGAACATCTTTTTTCAAAAACTATTTTGGTGTGGAAAGCAGGATTACATACAGCTATAGTTTTTCCCAAAATATAGGAATCGATATCAATTATATCTTTTATTATTATCAATTCAAGAAGCCAAGGAAAGAACAGATGGTCATTCAAAATCTGACATTAGGACTGGCTATAATGTTTTAACATTCAACTTTATAAAAGCTAAAAAACTTATTCTGTGAAACTCATTCAGATAAAATATATTTATACTCTTCTGTTGTTGGTTATTTTGTTTTCGGCTTGCGAGAAGGCTTTGATAGAACCCAATAAAAGTTCCTCACCAGAAAAAAACTTTGAAATCTTCTGGAACGATATCAATAACACTTATCCCTTCTTTAAATACGATCATGTAGATTGGCAGGCTGTATATAATTCCAACAGACCTCTCGTAAATGCCTCCACTACAGATGATGAACTTTTTGAAATTTTTAAAAATATGCTACGTCCTTTACTTGATGGACACATTTCATTAAAGAAGCCTAATGGAGAGACTTGGGCAAATGAGAGACATTATCAGTATTACTCCAATTTTAGTTTTAGTCTTGTCAGGGTCAAATACCTTAATAATAAGGTGAATTTTGTAACAGCTCCTGATTATTCCGACAAAACTAAAACTGATACTATCATAAGATATGGTTTTATAAACAGTAATATTCTTTATTTTCATGTAGGAACATTTCTTACCAACCTTCCGATCAGAGATACACTGCGAAATATAGTGAAAAGAAATCCGCAATTGATGGGGGTGATTGTAGACATGCGCAGCAACGGAGGAGGTATCCTATCTGCTGCCCAAAAACTTGCCTCTTATTTTACTGGTACGACTCAGCTATATGGCTATATTAAAAATAAAACCGGTCCTCTTGATAATAATTTCTCAGATAATTACAGACTATATACACAGGGAGATGGGCTTGGCTCATTTGGGACAAAGCCAGCAGCTATTCTGACTAATCGATACGATTTCAGTGCAACAGAGCATTTTGTTATGGCAACAAGGGATCTGACCAATGTGACAACAATAGGTGATACGACCGGAGGAGCATTTAGTCCTATCATCCAAAGGACTTTACCTAATGGGATTCAGTATACAGTAGTTTCCAGCATCACCACAGACAAGCAAAATAATGTTTTTGAGAGGACAGGCTTGGCTCCTGAAATTTATAAAGAACTGACTAATCTGGACTTTCTTGCAGGAAAAGATCCATTGGTAGATGCAGCTATTAATAAAATAAAAGAGTAAGCACTATTAAGGATTAGCCTTTGTTTTTAATGAAAAGAATTATTCGTTATGAACAGGGAAGATTTGAAAGAAGGGGTTTACGCAGGTTTGATTGCAGGTTTGTTTTTCCTTGTAATTCAAATGCTGTTAATGGCATTGTATCTGAAGACTAGTCCATGGGTACCGCCAAGAATGATATCTGCAATGATACTTGGAAAAGGAATTTTAAGTCATCAGAATTTTAATTTAGGTATAGTATTGTTGGCAGGAATTATTCACTTTGCTTTCTCTATAATTTATTCACTTATTCTGGTCTTTCTTATCCGGTTCCAGTCCTTGGCCACTGGCACACTAATCGGAGTAGTTTTCGGACTAGTACTTTATTTTGTTCATTTCTACGGATTCGCTATGTTGTTTCCCTGGTTTGTCGAAGGACGAAATGTTGTAAATGCTTTTGCACATATGATATTTGGTGGTGTATCTGCATTTGTATTCAAAGAACTTCAAATCAGTTATCATTCCAAAGCAGAGTCCTGAAAGTTTTCAAAGTGAGGTTATTCAGGATTAATAGTCTCACTTTGACCACTCTCAATACAAGGGAGAAATATTGAAAATTTACTTCCTTTATTGAGCTCACTTTTAACGTCGATAATGCCTCCGACTTTATCTACAGATGATTTTACTATATAAAGTCCCAGACCGGATCCGGTAGATTTATCGTGACCTCGGTAAAACATATAGAAGATTTTCTCCATAATATCTTCCGGGATGCCTATACCATTGTCTTCAATATTAATTCTTATTCCGTCTGCTTCATTACTCATACTTATGGAAATTTGAGGTGAATCACCGGACCGTTTGAAATCAATGCTGTTCTCTATAAGATTATGGAGAATACTTGTTAGTATAAAAGGATCATAATAAAATTCCTTAAAAAGAAGATTTATATGAAATTCAATGTTTGAAATCCCTACTTTACTTTTGAGATTATCGATAATTTCATTTACCAGCTCTTCTGCAATGATTCGCTCTGGTTCCAGAACTTTTTGTTTGATCTTTGCAAGGTCAAGAAGATTGGTTAAAGTATCATTAAGTCTCTCTGTACGATCTTTAATTAGTTTTATATACTGTAAAGGATGAGCATCCGAAATCTCCATTTCGGCAACCATAGCCAGCCCGATGATGGAAGCAAGGGGACCTCTGAGATCATGAGATGCTTTATAGATATAAGCCTCAAGCTCTGCGTTAGTTTTCTTTAGTTCCGATTCACTTTTTTTCAAGGCTTCTTCAAAATCCTTCCGCTCTGTAATATCGATAATAACACCTTCCAATGAGCTTGAAAATCCTCCATTATTAACTAATCTACCTTGCTCCCAGACCCATTTGATTTTGCCTTCTTTTGTAATAATCCTATACTCTACAAGATAATTGCCATCATTATCAATAGCAGTTTGAACTTCGTCCCAGACTCTTGCTCTGTCCGCAGGATGTATCAGTTTCTGAAATGAAAGAACTTCATTGTTAATGAGGTCTCTTACATCATACCCCGTGAGTTGTTTTACCCCTTCACTAATAAATTCCATGGTCCAGTGTGGGTCGTTTTTGCATTTAAAAACGGCACCTGGAATATTTGACATAATACTTGATAGTCTGTTTTGATTTTCAAGAAGTTGATTTCTTACTTTCTCCAGCCCTGTAGTTTCTCTGGATATCATCAAGACACTACAGACTTCACCTGTACTTGAAAATTCAGGTATAAGCCTTATCGAAAATGAAATAATCCCTTGATGAGATTTGTAATCATTTTCAAACTCTAAGGGAGTTCTTTCCTTTATAGCAATGCGAACCTGCTTTTCGAAAGTTTCATACTCCTTAGGGTCCATACCAAGTTCCTTATAAGTTTTTCCGATAAATGATGAAGGTGGAGTAGAGCTAATCTTTCCGACGGTTCTATTGATGAAAGTAATCTTCAAATCAAGATCTATCCTTACTATTATGTCAGGAGAGTTTTCCAGAAGGGTTTTTAACTCCAGCTCATTTCTTAATTTGATATTTTCATTTTTAATTCTTTCGGTAATGTCAATGCTAAGGCCGACGATTGCCATTACTTCCTGATGCTGCTTTACCGGAGTGATGATAGAGTAGAAATGCTTCTCATCCTGGTTGGCAAAATAGTTTTGTTCCCTCGTTACTGTTTCTCCTTTTCTTAATTTTTCAAAATCTGTTTTCCATTTTGCCAAAAACTCCTGAGAGTCGTCAAGGTCTCTAAAGTTTTTCCCTTTCAAGTCTCCAAAATTTTGAATAGAATGATTATTCTGTAAGAGGAATTTGCCTTCAGCATCCAGTAGCCAATAGTCATATGGCGTGCTTTCAAAAGTAGTTTTAATAGTTTGTTCAAGCAGATCCAGATGTTTTTTTACAGAGTTACTTTCTGTAATGTCATTAATGATTACAAGACCTCCTTCTATTTCTTCACCATTTTTGATAGGGAAATATTTAGCATCAAAAAAAATTTTCTGACCTGTATCGCTTGGAATAAATATGCTGTTTTGAGAGATAGGACTTTTTCCTTTAAGAGTATCAAAAAATTTAGTTCTTGTTTCTTCCTGAAAAAGATGAGGAAATACATCAAAAATAAATTTCCCAATGCACTCTTCAGCCTTTTTTCCCGTCTTTTGCTCCAAAGTTTTATTCCAGACAGTAAATTTTAATCCTGTATCAAAAGCTAATATGCCTTCGGAGCTGCTTTTTATCAGAATCTGAAACATTTCTTGATTAAGATTCAGATTTTTTTCTTCTATCATATCAGGATAGCAATAGGAAAAATTTTTTGAATGATTAAGGCTATTAAAGCCTGAAAATAAAATATTTATTTAATTTCCTTTTACTTAATTACTACTATTTTAGTTTAGCGATCATAACAAGGCAGGGTAGATAAGTGTTAGTTTCTTAGAAAATAATTATGTTATGATGAATAAAAAGGTATCCTACTTATTTCTTAAATCATTTTTCTTCTATTATTTCTTTTTTAATCATGCCTATGCTCAGACTTATACAACAGAAAGTGGACATGCAGAATTTAAGGCAAAAGCTTCATTGAACAGCTATACAGGCAATTCAAATCAGCTTAAAGGAAGTATTAATCTTAAGGAGAAAACTGTTTATTTCTCTGTCCCTTTTGAAAGTATTGATACAGGGATAAAAAAGCGAAATAAACACATGAAGGAATTGATTGAAACAGATAAATATCCTGATGCGGAATTTGAAGGAAAGATCATTTCTGACTTTAATTCAGAGAAGGAGGGCAATCAGAAAGTAACCGTCAAAGGGAATTTTAAAATGCATGGAGTCTCAAGGGAAATAACTGTAGAAGGTACATTAACAAGAACAGGAGACAAGCTCACAGCCAACGCAGAGTGGAAGGTTCTTATCACTGATTACAAAATTACGCCTCCCAAAATATTTGGAAATAAAGTGCAGGATGAACATATCATAGTTATTAATGCCGATATGGAAAAAAGAAATTAATTGTTGAAGAACATTTCAGAGTCTTGCCATATAGACTTATTACCCTTGAATGAATTTCTATCAATATTATTTTTATTTAAGCATTTTTAAATGACCTCTTTGTCAAAGCTTATTTATATTATTGCACTATGATTGAGAAATGGAAAACACTGGCCTCGGAAATAGTATTCAACCATAAATGGTATAAATTAAGAAAGGATCTTGTTCAACTACCTGATGGAAAAATTGTAGATGATTA
Organism: Sporocytophaga myxococcoides DSM 11118; assembly: GCF_000426725.1. Taxonomy (NCBI): domain Bacteria; kingdom Pseudomonadati; phylum Bacteroidota; class Cytophagia; order Cytophagales; family Cytophagaceae; genus Sporocytophaga; species Sporocytophaga myxococcoides. The sequence goes on from NZ_AUFX01000005.1 coordinate 105,617, forward strand.
TTTTGTAAGTGTAAGACCTGAGGTTGTAATTATTTTTGCCATAACTAAAAGTAAGAAGGTTGTCCTTGTAAAGCAGTACAAACATGGCTCCGGTGAAATATTAATTGAGTTACCCGGAGGTATCTATGATCCGGACACTGAAAGTCCGGAAGAAGCAGCTTTAAGGGAGCTTAAGGAAGAAACCGGATACTCAGGTAAAGTTGTGAAAATAGCAGAACTGATAGATAATCCAACTAAAGACACGAATAGAATTTCTTTATATGGAGTTAAAAATGCTGTTAAATCCGGAGAACAGAATCTTGATGAAACAGAAGCTATAGAGGTACTTTTGGTATCGGTAGAAGAGCTGAAAACAATGCTTTTACAGGGAGAAATCAAAGTTTCAGGTTCGGTAGCAGGTGCAATGCTCGCACTTCATAAATTAAATATTGAGTAAAATTTTTAGATTGTTACTTTTAACATTTTTTCTATTTGAAAGTTAAAACTTCTGTTCACTTTATCTGACAAACATAAAGCTAAAATAAAATATATAAGGTGGAACACTCTGATGTTTCATTCTGAAATCACACAGTGCATTGGTGGAGCTGGTGAAGTACGCCTGCTCTTTTGGTCTAAATAAACATTTTAACATATATCATTATATGAAAATCGTAATGTTTTATCAATCCCTCATATCTGACTGGAATAATGGTAATGCGCATTTTTTAAGAGGAATAATTTCGGAATTGAAATCCAGAGGGCATGATGTTAAATTATATGAACAGGATGGAAATACCTGTATCCAGAATCTTGTATTAGAGCACGGTCAGAAAGCTGTTAAAGAGTTTTATTCTTTTTACCCTGACTTAAGCACAAATTTTTATAATCCTTTAAAACTAAATCTTGATAATATTTTAAAGGAAGCTGACCTAGTTATAGCTCATGAGGCTAATGACCCAGAGATGATTGCAAGGATTGGCGAAGTGAAAAGTAAACATAAATTTAAGCTGTTGTTCCATGTTACAAATCATAGGGTTGTAACTGACAAAGAAGCAATAGAAAAATATAATCTTGGTAACGTAGATGGAGTATTGGCATTTGGGGATGTTATAAAAAATATTTTTCTCATAGAAGGCTGGGCTAAAAGAGCCTGGGCATGGCATGAAGCGGCTGATACCAGAATGTTTTATCCGAGAAGTAAATCTTACGAAGGAGACCTTGTCTGGATAGGAAATTATGATGAGGAAAGAAGTGTTGAACTACAGGAGTTTTTGATCAATCCTGTGAAAGAACTAAAATTGAAAGCTAAAGTATATGGAGTAAGATTTCCGGAAAGTGTTATCAAAGCTTTTAAAGACGCAGGCATTGAATATGGTGGGTGGTTACCGAACTTTAAAGTGCCGGACATCTTTGCCAAATACCGTGTTACTGTACACATTCCCCGCAGACCATATGTTCAGCTATTACCAGGTATACCTACAATAAGACCTTTTGAAGCACTTGCTTGCGGTATCCCTTTAATTAGCGCTCCATGGAGCAATTGTGAAAACCTGTTTTCTCCAGGTAAGGACTATCTGGTAGCAAGAACAGGAAAACAAATGGTATTACATCTTGCAGCTGTTTTGAATACAAGTATAAATGAAGCGCTTTCTATTTCAGGCCTGAGAGCAATTAATAAAAAACATACCTGTTTTCACAGAGTAAATGAACTTGAAAAAATCTGCGAAGAGATTGGAATAGACAGATCCAGAATATCTTCGAGCAGACAAGAAATATATGTTGCTAAATAAGTTACTTTGTTTTAATTGTTTAATTGTGGGGAGAGCCTTTGCAAAGAAGGCTCTCTTTTTTTTAGTCTTTATCTCTGCTTTAATATACTTATGATAGAATTAATTGATGAATAAGGGATAAGAATATTTTTTACTTTAAAGACGTAAACATTCATGTGTGTAGTCTGGTTAGTTGTTTGAAAAGAGAAAACTCCAAACAAAACATGAAAAAAATAAAGATTCTTGCAGGTTGCCTCAGTGTATTGTTATATGCTACGGCATGTAATTCAGGTAATGAAAAACAAACTGCCGAAGTGAAACAGGCTGCCATTGAACCTAAAAAGGTTGTGGAAGTGACCGTAATGGACCCTAAAGAATTTGTTCAGAAAGCCGCTACCGGTGGAATGGCTGAAGTAGAAATGGGTAAACTAGCAGTTAAAAATGCCAAGGATAAAGAAGTTAAAAGTTTTGCTCAAATGATGGTAGATGAGCACACCAAAGCAAATACTGAGCTGAAGAAAATCGCTACCAAACAAAATATTACAGTGCCAACTTCTGTGGGTGAGGAAAAAACAATGATGATGAATGAGCTGAAAAAGAAGACAGGTACGGAGTTTGATAAAGCTTATATCAAAGATATGGTTGACAGCCATAAAAAAATGCTGGATCTTTTTCAGAAAGCATCTACTGAACTTAAAGATACTGAACTGAAGAACTATGCTGCTACTAACATTAAAACCATTCAAATGCATTATGACAAAGCTACTGCTTTAGAATCAAAGCTTAATGCAACAAGCAGCACAAAAATGAATAACAGCAATATGGAGAATAGCAAAATGAACTCTCATTAATAAGTAATTAATTAACTTTAGATTTATTTTTTCTTAAAACCTGTATTGAAAAGATACAGGTTTTATTATTTATGAAAATCACATTTCCTTTTAATCTCTTCATATTCTTCTTCTGTAATTGAGATGAGATATCCATGCTCATTTTCCGTAAGATCTCTGATATAATTTCTTTCTGGAAGTTGAGTAGCTTCTATCGTGTAAAATAGATATTTTGTGCCTATCCGTTTAATCTCTTCAAAGTATACATATGAAGTTATTTTATAGTAAGTACTGTCGCTCGCGGTCTTCTTGAATAAAGGAAAATTTACCATTATGATTCAATATTATTTCGCAATAAATTTACCTGTCTAAGGTTATTTTAGGTAATATTTTAGTTTATGAGTGTTGTTTTTGAAAAAGACAAAAAACAGAATTTAAATCTTATTCTTTTAATTATTCTTACGGGAATATTAACTTATTTAAGTTATGCTCCTGTTCTGAAGAATAAATTTACAAATTGGGATGATCCGAATTACGTTACTGAAAGTCCGTTTATAAAACTTATAGAAAAGGGAAATTATAAACCCTATTTTACGGAGAATCATATGGGAAATTACCATCCTTTTTCTCTTATTTCTCTATCGTTGGATTATCAATCAGATAAATTTAATCCTTTACCCTATCACAGAACAAATCTTATTCTGCATATTTTAAATTCGGTTCTCGTATTTCTGTTGATATACAGATTACTCGAAAATAGCTATACCGCTTTTTTTACCGCTTTATTATTTGGAGTCCATCCGATACACGCAGAATCCGTAGCCTGGATAGCCGAAAGAAAGGATGTTCTTTTCACGTTTTTCTTCCTTATTTCACTATGGCTTTATGCAGGATTCGCTAAAGAAAAGAATTACGTTTATTATGGCCTATCTTTGGTCTTCTTTATTTTCAGTTTGTTATCAAAGGGAATGGCAGTTTCTTTGGCTCCTACTCTTTTTCTGCTGGATTATTTTTATGGGAGAGATATAAAATCTATAAAAGTAATTTTGGAGAAAATTCCTTTTTTTCTACTTGCATTAGGTTTTGGTATATTAGCTGTGTATGCACAGAGCTTAGGGCCAGATACAGAAGGAATCCCTGATTATAATTTATTTAAGCGTCTGGTATTTGCAGGATATGGATGCTCTCAGTACATACTAAAGCTTTTGTGGCCATATGATCTGGTTGCTTTTTATCCATATCCCAAAGCTGAAATACCATTTTACTATTATGCTGCTTTCCTCTCAGTCACATGCTTTTTTACCTGGCTTGTTATTTTCTTTAGAACGAATAAAATAGTAATCCTCTCAGTCATTTTCTTCATATTGAATATTGTTCTAGTACTTCAGATACTTCCTGTTGGCAAGGCTCTTATGGCAGATCGTTATGCCTATCTACCTTCCATTGGTTTTTTTCTATTGCTGGTGTTTGCTGTTGATAAGGTTCTGAGTTTTCAAAAAGGATATTTGATTGGACGGGGAATATTAGCCTTATATATTTTGGCTCTGGGAATTTATAATTATTCACATGTACAAGTGTGGAAAGACAGCTTTTCATTATGGAATTATGCAATTGGGCATATTCCTTCTGATGTGGCTTTTAACAACAGAGGTGTAGAATTCAATAAAACCGGGGAATATAAACAGGCAATTGAGGATTTTAATAAAGCTATAGAATTAAACCCGACTCATAAGGAAGCTTATAATAACCTTGGTGTAGCGCTTGCTAACCTGGGTAAAAATAAGGAAGCAATATCAGCATATGATAATGCTTTAAAAATTCATCCAACCTATGTTAATGCACTTTATAACAGGGGAAATTCTTATGCAAAGCTCAATGAAGCAAATACTGCTTTAAATGATTATGATCAGGTGCTGAAGCTTGATCCAAAGTATTTATCTGTTTACAATAACAGGGGACTTGTTCTCAAAAGTCTTGGCAAGCTGAATGAGGCATTGAATGATTTTGATAAGGCAATCCTTTTTGATCCTGACAATGCTGATGCTTATAGCAACAGAAGTATGGTGAAGTATGCATTGAATGATGCTAAAGGAGCAATGGAAGATAATCAAAAGGCTATGTCAATTAACCCAAATGTAAGTGTAGCTTACCTTAACAGCGGAATTGCCAAATGCAAGCTTAATGATTTTAAAGGAGCTCTGGAAGATTTTAATAAGGCAGTCACTATAAATCCTTCGGATAAAGAGATTTATCTTAACAGAGGTATAACATATTACCATATTCAATCTGTTGAGCTTGCCCTTAAAGATTATAACAAGGCTATTGAGCTGGATTCCACATATGGAGAAGTATTTTTGAATAGGGGAATATTAAAGGCAAATACCGGAAATGTAAACGGTGCAATCAGTGATTATGCGAAGGCAGCTATTTATATACCTGAAAATCCTTTGGTTTATGGCAACCGAGCCATCCTTAAATTTGCATCAAATGATTTTAAGGGAGTAATAGAAGATCTTAATATGGCTATAGTTCTAGATCAAGACTATGCTGACGCTTATTGTAACAGAGGTCTGGCCAAAGCCAATCTGGGAGACAAAGCCGGAGCAATGAAAGATTATAACAAAGCTTTGGAATTAAATAAGTCTTTTGGACTGGCTTACAATAACAGAGGAGTGTTACGCTATCAGACCGGAGATAAACAAGGCGGATGTGCAGACTGGCATGAAGCACTCAAACTAAATTTTGAAGGTAGTAGAGCATTCATACAGGCATATTGCAAATAGACAACCTCTCTAAACCATAAAAATGGAAGGTAGAACTTCCTGTTATGAATTAAGAAAATAAGTTACGAATTCTAAAATTAAGGTTTTAGCTGCTGGCTGAAGTTCAATTGAATTTGTAGCAAGATGGGAGGTGAAATCTCCCAATAGCTCGTCTATTCGAAGTAGCTGATCTTTTCTTTCCAGATTTTTGTGAAAGGAGATATATTCAACAAAAAGATTTAATCTTAATACCTCTGTAGATTTTGGAATATCATCAGTATCTGCTTTTGAGTCCAAAAACTTTAAAATAGCCTCCTCCAGTTCTTGCTGGAAGAATTCATAGGGAGGCATATCGTCAAGAGATGAAGACATAGTGATAGGAATGTATTATTTCTTTTCAGGTCTGATAATTTCAAATTCAACCCTTCTGTTGATTCTTTTATCTTCGTCTGTCTTTTCCTCCACAATCGACTTCTGGTTTCCGAATCCAAGTGCTTCGATTCGGTCAGGATCAATCTGCCCTTTGGCAATAATATATTCTTTAATTGCCTGAGCTCTTTTTTGAGATAATTTCAAGTTCAGGTCAGAGTTTCCGTCAGAGTCTGTGTGCCCGGAAATCCTGAGCTTAAGAGTAGGGTTGTCCAAAAGGAAGTTTACAACCTTATCAAGGTCAGGTTCCATTTCTGTACGTATTTGGGAACTTCCTCCTTCAAACTCAATAGAGGCAAATTTCCATTTGTTATATTTCAGCCCTGGTGTATGAAGGTTTAAAGTAGTATCGCCATCCAGGTGAAATTTTTGTTCCACTCTAAAGAAATCCTCTCCCTGAATCACAAGCAAGTAATCATTATTATCAATCAGGTCAAATTCAAAAGAGCCATCCGGCCTCATAAACTTAGGAGCTACCTCAATACCATTCGTTAAGTCAATAATGGAAACAATACCTTTATATGGGTTTCCTGTAGCTGTATCTGTAAGAGATCCTGAAAATTTAATATTTGCAGTTGGTTGCGCTTCCATCGGAAGTGGGAAGCTATACAGGTCCAGATTCTTAGGATCTATTACTTCTGTCTTAGCATAAAACAGATCTTTTGACTTTGGATCAATTGTAAAGTAATATTCTTCTCCTTGCCCATTTACTAGTGGTCCTATGTTTTTAGGCTCAGTCCATCTTCCGTTTAGTTTTACGGATTTGTAAATATCCATTGTATGGAAACTATAGTCTGTAGAATCCAAATCTCCAAAGTTCAGTAACTGACCATTTGAACTAAAATAAAATACATCGTGAGCTGCGTGATAAAATGGACTTACTTCATTACCTCTGGTATTGAATATTGGGCCCATGTTCTGCGCAGGTGCCCAGCCTTTCGGTGTCTTATAAGTAAAGTAAATGTCAGAAAGTCCGAACCCTCCAATTCTGTCGGAAGCAAAGTAAAGCGTATCTTCTGTATGTGAAAGGGTTGGGTGAGAATCCCATGAAACACTATTCACTTGAGGTCCGAGGTTTTCTGGTACAGTCCATGTAGAGTCTTTAAAGTAACTCACGTAGATATCGCAGCTTCCCATGCAGTCTCTGCAGTCGTACTTATATTCTTCTACGATGCATCTGCTGAAGAATAATGTTTTACCATCTCTGCTGAGGTATGCAGATCCTTCATTACAATGAGAATTTATGACATTCGAGAAAGGGTAAGATTCGTCCCAGAAACCGTCATAATTTTTGCTTACATATAGTTCTTCATTTTCTCTGAAGGACAATTTAGTAGCACTCAGTTCTTTTTTCCTTTTAGTAAACACCAGTAAATCTTGCTCTGCGTGATAGCTAGGCCCGTAATCAGGAAATTTATTGTCGTTTACGAGCTCTCCCATATTCAGAAATACACTTTTGGGAGGAATCAGTGTATCAATGGCTTTTCTGTATTCTACAAGGTCATAATAATACTGAAGCGGAACATAAAATTCCTTTTTGTCAGTATTCAATGTGTCATAATGTAGTAATATTTTCCTGAGTTCTTTGCCTCTATGGTGTTTGAGGATAATACGATAAAGGGATTTGGCTTTGTTTGCTCTGCCGAAATGTTCGTACAACTGGGCTAGCTTCCAAAGCAATACAGGGTTTTGGGAGAAGTTATCTATTCCAAAATTGCTTACATAATTTTCCAGGACAGGAAGTAATGCGGCATAGTTTTTCTGGTCCTCTAGTTTTCGGATCAACGCCAATTGCTTAGGATCCTGATAGAAGGGGACTTTGTTGAGATTTTTAAATTCAATGGAGAAATTTTCATCAATGGCTTTCAAAGAATCAGGATTTCCCAAAGAAACATCTCTGGTAGTATAATTTTTTTTATTTCTCTGTGCAGTAGCAGTTTGAAAACTAAAAAAAATAAACTGGGTTATGATAATGATTAATAAACTATGAGACCTCATTAAGCGCTTCAAAATAAATTCTGCCTCAGACACTAACGACAAAGTACATGATATATGATATAAAAATCAAGTTTGAAAACGAAATAATTGGCACGAGGGTTGTAAACATTTAATTCTGCATATTATTTTGTGAAAAACTAATAACTTGTGCCATCTTGGCAACGAAATCGTAAAAAAGGGAAGGGATAGAAAATGAATAATAAAAAGAAGGAGAGAATATCAATTTTTTTACCTAAGTTTTTAGAAGGTGATACCGGGGAAATGATCCCCCTTTTATCTCCTGAGGAAGAAGAGGAACTTAACAAAGAAGGGACACCAGATGAGTTACCTATACTACCCGTCAGAAATACTGTACTATTTCCTGGTGTTGTGATTCCCATTACGGTTGGAAGACAAAAATCAATAAGACTTGTAAAAAAAGCTTACAAAGGCAATAGAATCATTGGCGTTGTAGCACAGGAAAATGCTACTACTGAAGAGCCTCAGATACAAGATTTATATAAAGTCGGAACTGTTGCCAAGATCCTGAAAATGCTGGTAATGCCAGATGGTAATACGACCATTATCATACAGGGAATGAAGCGGTTTCAGATCGAAGATGTATTTCAGGAAAACCCTTTCATAATAGCCAAGATAAAAATTCTGGAAGAAAATTTTCCGGATATTAAAAAGAAAGAGGTTAAAGCACTGCTTCAGTCATTAAAAGATTCTGCAAATAAAATTTTAAAACTTAATCCTGAAATTCCTCAGGATGCACAGATTGCTCTGAATAATATTGAAAGCCCCTCTTTCCTGACTCATTTTCTTTCTTCAAATATCAATACTGAGGTAAAGGAGAAGCAAAATCTGCTGGAAATCAATGATGGTTTGAAAAGAGCGACGCTCTTACTGGAGTACATGATGAAAGAGATCCAAATGCTTGAATTGAAGCAGGAGATCCAGAGCAAAGTTCACTCAGATATTGATCAGCAACAAAGAGATTATTATCTGCGTCAGCAGATTAAGGTACTACAGGATGAGCTTGGATACGAATCTTCAGACCAGGATATTGACAATCTGAAAAAGAAGGTAGAAAATAAGCAATGGCCTGAGGCTGTAGCTAAGCATTTCCATAAAGAACTTGAGAAAATCGAGCGCATGAATCCTATGGCGTCCGAATATCCTCTTTCTATGAACTATGTGGAATTTCTTGCGGAACTGCCTTGGAATGAATACAGCAAAGACAATTTTAATCTTAAAAGGGCCAAGAAAATACTAGACGAGGATCATTTCGGACTCGAAAAAGTAAAAGAAAGAATTATTGAATATCTGGCAGTTCTGAAGTTGAAAAACAACATGAAAGCTCCAATCCTTTGCTTGTATGGCCCTCCAGGTGTTGGAAAAACATCTTTAGGTAAGTCTATAGCCAAAGCTTTGAACCGAAAGTATGTCAGAATGTCATTAGGCGGGGTTAAGGATGAAGCAGAAGTTCGGGGACATAGAAAAACCTACGTCGGAGCGATGCCTGGCAGAATTATTTACAATATCAAAAAAGTACAGAGTTCTAACCCTGTCTTTATTCTTGATGAAATAGATAAAATCGGTTCAGACTTTAGAGGAGATCCTTCTTCTGCTTTGTTAGAGGTTCTTGATCCAGAGCAGAATTCTACTTTTGTGGACAACTACCTGGAAGTAGAATATGATCTCTCAAAAATCTTATTCATAGCCACAGCAAATTCCCTTGATACCATTCACCCTGCTCTTTTGGACAGGATGGAAATCATTGAAATTAATGGATATACGCTTGAGGAGAAAGCCCATATTGCAAAAGATTATCTAATTCCAAAGCAAAAAGAGGAACATGGACTGAAAGAAGAAGATGTTCAGTTCAGTAAAAAAGCAATTAATAAAATTATCGAAGATTATACCAGAGAGTCAGGTGTAAGAAGTCTTAACAGAAAAATAGGTGCGGCAGTAAGAGGCGTAGCTAAGTCTGTTGCGATGGAAGAGAAGTATAATAAGCTACTGGAACCGGAAGATGTTGTTAAATTGCTTGGACCTGAAGATTTTGAAAGAGAAATTTATCAGGATAATGAACTGGCTGGTATTGTAACTGGCCTTGCCTGGACTTCTCACGGGGGAGAAATCCTATTTATTGAATCCAGTTTGAATAAGGGAAGAGGTAAAGTGATTTTATCAGGGCAGTTGGGAGAAGTGATGAAAGAATCTGCAACTGCTGCTTTGTCATACCTGAAAGCCAATGCTGAAAAATTCGGCATCAACCATAAAATTTTTGATCACTTCGATCTTCATATTCACGTTCCTGCCGGAGCCGTTCCAAAAGACGGGCCATCTGCCGGGATTACTATCTTTACCTCATTAGCATCTATATTTACCCAGAGAAAGGTAAAAAGAAATATTGCCATGACAGGTGAAATAACACTTAGAGGGATTGTGTTGCCAGTTGGCGGTATAAAAGAAAAAATTCTGGCCGCCAAAAGGGCCGGGATTAAAGAAATAGTACTTTCGACAAAGAACAGAAAGGATATATTGGAAATTAAGCCTGAGTATATTAAAGATCTGGTAATTAATTATGTAGATAATGTAGATCAGGTTATTGAAATAGCTTTACTTAAAACAAAAGTCAAGAAACCAATAGATCTTTCAGTAATTGAGCACCCTGTTCCGGGAGCTGGTAAAATGTCAAAAATTGAAATAAACTAAATTATTGTTCGTTTATGGACAAAATAATTTTTTAAAGTAAATGACAATAAGGTTTACATCGCTCTTTTTATTAGTTTTTGGATTATCCTATACTATTGCCAATGCGCAATTAGGTGGTAGAGCATCATATCAGTTTCTTAATGTCCCGGTAAATACCAGGATTGCCGGTTTGGGAGGTATCAATATCTCTCAACCGGGAATTGATGTTAATTTAATGACTCAAAATCCTGCAACACTTTCAGATTCACTACGGAATTATCTTTCTATTAACTATTTACCATACCTGGCTGATGTAAGAGCTACAATGGTAAATTATGCATTTAATGCCGGAAAAACAGGAACATGGGGAGTAGGTATGCGGTATTTTGATTATGGAACCTTCAGTGGTGCAGACCTTGCCGGTAATAGCACAGGTGACTTTAAATCAAAGGAATATGCCTTCACTGTAGCTAAATCTCATACAATTAATCACTTCACATTAGGGGTATCATTAAATCTGGCTTTTTCTCAAATTGGAACATACAATTCTGCTGCACTACTTACCGATTTGGGAGGTGTATTCAAGCATCCTAAAAAAGATTGGGCAATAGGTCTTGTAATTAAAAATGTAGGTGTGCCTTTGAAAAAATACGTGCCGGGAGAAAGCGTCGATTTACCTACCGATGTTCAGTTGGGGACAAGCTTCAAACCGGAGCACATGCCTGTTAGATTGTCATTGACAGCTCATCACCTGCATAAATGGGATATTGTTTATGATGATCCAAATCAAAAAGGCAAGGTAGATCTGAATGGAAATGTTATAAAGGAGAAGGTCTCATTTGGAAGTAAAATGCTATCGCACTTTGCTGTTGGAGCGGAGTTTTTGATGTCTAAAAATTTCCAATTAAGAGCTGGTTATAACTTTTTACGAAGAAAAGAATTAAAAGAAGAAAGTAAATCTGGGGGAGCCGGACTTTCAATAGGTGGTATGATCAGGATAAAATATTTTGAGTTTGCCTATACAAGATCATTTTATTATATCGGAACAGGTACCAACCATTTTACTCTAACTACGGATTTTAACAGGATATTTAAAAAGAGGATCTGATGATTGATAATAACAGTTATTTAACTCCCAGGCAAATTGTGGAGGAGCTTGATAAATATATTATAGGTCAGCACGAAGCGAAGAGAAATGTTGCTATTGCCTTGAGAAACAGATGGAGGCGCATGAATGCCGGACAGGATATGCAAAAGGAGATCGTTCCTAATAATATTCTGATGATTGGCGCCACTGGAGTAGGTAAAACGGAAATAGCCAGAAGATTGGCAAAAGTAGCTGACGCTCCCTTTACTAAAGTGGAGGCTTCAAAATTTACAGAAGTTGGATATGTGGGAAGGGATGTTGAGAGCATGGTAAGGGACCTTGTGGAGCAGTCTGTAAACATGGTCAAAGCCCGCAAAAAAGAAGATGTTAAAGCTAAGGCAGCACAAATAGTTGAAGATATTATCCTTGACGCTCTTATTCCTCCATTAAAAAAGAATAGTCCGTCAGGAATTTTTACAGGAGAAGTTCCATCTCCTTCTTCATCCGATGATGACCATGAACTCAATGAAAGAACCAGAGAAAAGTTTAGAGAAAAAATTAAATCAGGTGAGCTGGATGAAAGGAAAATTGAAATAAATGTTTCTTCGAGTAGCAATCCTGGTGTAGGAGTAATCGGAGGGGGAATGGATGAAGTTTCCATGATGAATATTCAGGAAATGATTAGTGGCATGATGCCTAAAAAATCCAAGAAGAGGAAAGTAGCTATTGGTGAAGCCAGACAACTATTGTTGGAAGAAGAGGCGGCAAAACTGATAGATATGGATGAGGTGAAGGAGGAGGCTATCAGAAAGGCTGAAAATACAGGAATAATTTTTATTGATGAAATTGATAAAATAGCTTCTGGCTCCAGAAAAAATGGAGGCGGTGGTCCTGATGTGAGCAGAGAAGGAGTACAGAGAGACCTTTTGCCTATCGTAGAAGGAAGTTCTGTAAATACCAAATATGGGGTGATACAGACTGATCATATTCTTTTTGTAGCTGCTGGAGCATTTCACATTTCCAAACCATCAGATTTAATTCCGGAATTGCAAGGAAGGTTTCCGATAAGAGTAGAGCTGAACAGCCTTACTAAAGATGACTTTTTTCAGATACTGAAGGCCCCGAAAAATGCCTTGACAAAACAGTATCAGGCTATGCTGAATGCAGAGGGAGTTGAGCTTTCATTTTTGGAAGATGCTTTGGAGAAAATAGCTGAAATTGCCTTTCATGTAAATACTGAAGTTGAAAATATAGGGGCAAGAAGGCTTCACACTGTAATGAGTCACTTACTGAATGAAATAATGTTCGATGTTCCAGAAAAAATTGGACCAAATGCAAAAATTTTAATTACTAAAGAAATTGTATCTGAAAGATTGTCCGGACTAGTTAAAAATCAGGATTTAAGTCAGTATATATTGTAACAAAAAAATATTTTTTTTAAAAAAAAGGCAGATAAGAATTATCATGCCTTTTTTTATGACTAAATTGTTAGTAAACTCGTAACTCGAACAGTATTAGGATTTTTGTGCAAGTTTATAAGACGGGTTGCAGATTTTTATGACAATTTTTCAAGGCGATATTAACAGGAATACGGTAATTTTAAGGTTATTTCTTTTAACAGGAATCAGCCTTGCTTTTGCTTTTTTTATTTTTACCAATACTTACGAAGACTCGCTTTACAGCTATTTGGTATTCACCACACTTATAGTAGCTCTTGTAGTTATTAATTTGCTGTCTTTAAGGGTGTTCACCCAAAGTAGGAAGGATGTAATCAACAAAGTCAATGCAGATAATATGGTTACTTTGCTTGACAATATCTCCGACATTTGTTGCATATGCGATAAAGATTTCAGATTTATTTATTGGAATAAAGCTGCTCAGGAAATCTCAGGTTATGCATTTGAAGAAATTGCAGGCAAAAGATTTGATGATCTTTTTAAATCAGCATCCACTCCGGAAAGAGATAAACTGATAGGTCAAATGATGATGGAGAAAAGAAAGTCTCTGACTTTTTCTTATGAGGCTTTTATGAAAGGCGTTCTTAATCAGTTTGAAATTACTGTTTTCCCTTCAGGTGAAAACTACATTTATCTGGTAAGAAATATTACGGATAAGTTATTAATAGAACAACAGAATAACAGGACGAATAAAATTCTTGAAGCTACTTCTGATCTTGTGGCAATGGTTAATGTTCAAGGGCAAAATGTATATATGAATTATGCCGGAGTGAAATTGCTGGATGAGAAAAATAATGCTGGAAATATCAGAAGGAGTTTAATGGAAATGCATCCTCCGGATGTTTATAAATATTTGATTACAGAAGCTATACCATATGCGCTAAAGCATGGCACCTGGCAAGGAGAATCAAGATTTATCACTTCTGAAGGAAAAACTATTCCGGTCTCTCAGGTAATTATTGCACACCTGGATTCGCAAGGGCATCTTGAATATATATCTACAATTGCCAGAGATATTTCAAAGGAAAAACAGGCTGAAGAAGAACTGAAGAAGATTAATTTTGAGCTGGATCATTTTGTGTACAGAGCTTCCCATGATTTGAGAGCTCCCCTTACTTCCATTAGGGGATTAGTGGAAATATCTCTGGAAGAAAAGGACACACAAAAGCTTAAGCAATACATGTCTTTTGTTGGGGAATCGGCCAAAAAACTGGATAATTATATCATTAACCTCTTATCCATATCAAGAAATGATCGTCTTGAAATGGAGCAACGCCCAATTGATTTTTCAATACTCATACAAGAAGCCATAGATGAATTGAGATTCCTGAAAAATGCAGACAGGATAAACATCACCTGGGATATTTCATGTGATGGTCAATTCTGCTCAGACCTGATCAGGTTAAAAATTATTTTCAAAAATATCATTTCGAACGCCATAAAATATCAGCGTATAAATATCGCTAATTCATTTCTTTCCATAAATATCAGTGGTAGTCCTCAATTGATTAGGGCTGTTTTTACTGATAATGGTATCGGGATCCACGAAGATTCCAAAGAAAGGATATTTGATATGTTTTACAGGGGAACTGAGTTGTCTGATGGTTCGGGTTTGGGACTTTATATTGTCAAGAGTGTAATAGAAAAGTTAAAAGGCCGAATACAGCTGCATTCCAAAATTTCTGAGGGTACTACAACTATAATTGAGATTCCTGGTTATTCTATGAAAAAGGAAGCCGATCAGGAACTATGAAATATTATATAATAACAGGAACCAGCAAGGGATTAGGAAAAGCAATTGCAGAGCGTATTTTGTCTGATCCCGGCAATTTTGTTATAGGAATCTCACGCACCGCCTCTATTCACCACGATAATTACGAGCACCTCTTCATAAACCTTTCAGAGGTTGATTCACTTCATAAGTTTTACAATAGTATTTTCCCAAATTTTAAAAATCCTTCAAAGATTTGTCTGATTAATAATGCAGGCAGTATTGGTGAAATTACTTATCTGGGAAAACAACATGATAGTAAGATCATAGATGGATATAACTGTAATGTTATAGCCCCTGCTTTACTCATGAATGAATTTGTGAGCAGATATAGAAATAATGATGCATCAAAATTGATTTTAAATATCAGCTCCGGTGCAGGTAAAAAACCTGTCGACGGGTGGTCTGTTTATTGCAGCTCAAAAGCAGCTCTTGATATGCAGACCGCTGTGGCTGCCAACGAAGCTAAGTTTTCACATAGCAATTTCAGATTTTTCTCTCTTGCTCCCGGAATATTAGACACACCTATGCAGACTGAGATTAGAAAAGTTTCACCGGAAGATTTTAGTCGTGTAGAGGAATTCATTAATTATAAAAAGGAGCACATGCTGGTATCTCCCGAAAAGGTTGCAGAGAAGATATGGAGACTACTTGAAAATGAAAATAATTACAAAGGAGTTGTAATGTCTGTAAATGAAGTTTAAAGGAGCCTGGTCAGGGCTCTCATTTTTTATACAGAATATATATGTAGGTAAGATCAACGACTGAGGCCTTTAGTAATCAGTATACCTGATACTTTGGCAGAATCAGATAGTGTTTCAATATCTATATTTTCCCTTGCGGACGCTGATAAAGTGTTAGTATCAATTAGGAAGGTAATTCCGAGGCGTTCAAGACCAAAGGCCGGACCATCTTCAGTATTTCCGGCCCAGTCAATAAAATGGTAACTTTTTATATCTCCTACTTTTGAGCCTATTCCTATTCCTGATCTTGTTTTATATCTTTTGTCGTATACCTTAATTCTCCAGATTTTGCAGGAGTCCGTGCATATTGGGTCTACTCTAAGATACCTTGAGGTGTCTCTGCTGGTTTTTATAAAATAAGCTTCAAATTTTTGTCCTTCGGATGTAAAGGAAGATTTGCTAATTTGGGACTTATCATAATAATTGAAAATGCTTCCAATAGGCATGTCTATAGTTAAATTTCCAGCACGTTCTTTAGAAATTGCGTATTCATCCGGAACTTCTATAATGCCCTTTTCATTATAACCTGTTGTTGACTCTGATCCTGTACTTGTTTTTTTTGAACTTTCACAAGAGAAAAGATAAAAAACTCCTACCAGCAACGCTGTCCTTTGACGAATATAAGATGAAAAAGACATTTGACCTTTTATATTGATTTCAGATAGAAAACTGATATCAATATAAAAGGTTTTTAGAGTTTTACTGGCCAAATAAATCAGTAGATAAATACCTGTCTCCTCGGTCGCATATGATGCAAACGATAACACCTTTATCTAGTTCCTTAGCAAGTTTTATTGATGCTGCCATAGCTCCTCCACTGCTCATTCCTCCAAAGATAGCCTCTTCTTTACTGAGTCTTCTGGCTGTATTAGTGGCATCTTCCTGTGATACATCAATAATTCTATCTATCCTTGACGGATCAAATATTTTAGGAAGATATTCCTTCGGCCATCTTCTGATTCCTGGTATCTGTGAGCCATCCATAGGCTGGACACCAACAATTTGTATGGATTCGTTTTTTTCCTTTAAAAATTTAGAAGTACCCATTATGGTGCCAGTAGTACCCATTGAAGATACAAAATGAGTTATCTTATGTTCTGTATCCCTCCAGATTTCCGGACCTGTACCATGGTAGTGCCCCATATAATTATCTGGGTTCGCGAACTGGTTAAGCATAAAATAACCTCCTCCAGCGACCTTCTCATGAGCAAGGTCAATAGCGCCTTCCATTGACTTCTCTGAAGGAGTAAGGATCACCTTTGCTCCAAAAGCTTCCATTGTTAGTACTCTTTCCCTCGTTGCATTAGATGGCATGATTATTTCAATTTCCAGTCCGAATAAACGTGCTATCATGGCGAGGGCTATTCCGGTATTCCCACTTGTTGCTTCTACAAGCTTCATCCCTGATTTTAACTCACCGCGGGAAAGGGCGCCTTTGATCATACTATAAGCTGCTCTGTCTTTTACGCTTCCACCAGGATTGTGTCCCTCCAGCTTGGCAAAAATTTTTACAGCTTTGTTCGGGTTTATATTTTTTATTTCGACCAGTGGAGTATTTCCAACAAAGTCAAGAAGTGATGCCATTGAGTAGAATTTTATAATCTTTTAATCTATAATATTTTGATTTATCAATATCCGGGGAGTCCTTTGATGTCTTCCAATTTACCAATTTCAATCTGAGCTTTATGGTATACAGTGGAAAAAGGAGGGACAGTTTTAGTCAGCCAGACATTTCCTCCAACAATGCTGTGGTGCCCAATGATAGTATCGGCGCCAAGGATTGTTGCTCCTGCATAGATAACAACATGATCTTCTATTGTAGGATGTCTTTTTTTGCTTGCCATACTTTTGTTTACACTTAGTGCTCCAAGCGTTACTCCCTGATATATTTTAACATGGCTTCCGATTATGGAGGTTTCACCGATAACGATACCTGTGCCATGGTCTATGCAAAAGTGTGAACCAATTTCAGCTCCCGGGTGAATATCAATACCTGTCTTTGAATGAGCAAACTCAGTAACAATTCTGGCTAAAACAGGAATCGACATCTTAGAAAGTGCATTGGCCATTCTATACATGGCAATGGCATAAAAACCCGGATAAGCTCTTATTACCTCATATGCACTGGTAGCAGCAGGGTCGCCGATAAC
The DNA here is from genome assembly GCF_000426725.1 of Sporocytophaga myxococcoides DSM 11118. Lineage (NCBI taxonomy): Bacteria > Pseudomonadati > Bacteroidota > Cytophagia > Cytophagales > Cytophagaceae > Sporocytophaga > Sporocytophaga myxococcoides. Next base: position 123,274 of record NZ_AUFX01000005.1, read on the forward strand.
AATTGCCTCAACATCTGATTTTAACTTATCAAAAATGCCAGGTAAGTAATCCAGAAAACCGTTAGTAATAACTTCAGCCTTTTTAGGGAGGAATCTTTGCATCGATTGAAAAGCAGCTAAAAGCTGTTGATGCAGCTCTTTATATCTTGCTTCAACCTCCTCAATATTTCCGTATTGTTTTTCAGATAATTCCGGAAACATCAGCTTTAGATATTCATTTAAAATTTCATATATGCTTTCAGGCTGGGGATTAGGTTTCGCCAGTTTGTAAGAAAGAAATACCTTGTTAATAAATTCACTTTTCATTTTGCTTAACAAATTTTTCAAATTGCTTACCTACTCAGGAGTCTATCCCTTAATTCTTTATATAAAGAATTATAAAGTATATGAAATTAAAACAATTTTATCCTTCAGTGTGGTTCGCGGTGCAAAATAAGCAAAATGTGTTAACTTTTATTTTTTCACCCACAGAGAGTCTGTGAAATATTTGTTATCATCGTAAAAGTTCTGAATTTTGGCAAAACCTGTAAGATCCGCCAGTGTTTCTATTTCATTTTCGGAATATTTCTTTGAGACTTCTGTCTGAATACTTTCCCACGCTCTGAAACTAACATTAAGATCAAGAGCTTTAAGTCTCACACTATGGTTTACTGTGCTTACCAAAAAGCTTTTACATTCTCCTGTAGCAGGATCGTAGTATGGGAAATGTTTGAAGTATTCAATTTTAAAATCACCTGAAAACTCCTTGTTGATTCTTTCCAGTAAATTGAGATTGAACTTCGCAGTAATGCCCTCTGAGTCGTCATAAGCTTTTAAAATCAATCTTGGATCTTTTTTCAGATCAAAACCTGTGAGAACTAAATCTCCTGCCTTAAGACAGCTGCTAAGCTCTTTATAAAAGTTAATACTTTCTTTCGTGCTGAAATTACCAATATTACCTCCCATAAACAGCACTACTTTTCTTTTTCCTTCAAATTTCCGAAGTTCAGACATGGCGCTGAAATAATCATTACATTGAGGTTTTAATACTAGTTCCGGAAATTCTTCGCTGAGTTCGGATGATAATAAGTTGAGAATATTTTCTGAAATATCTACCGGCATGTATTGAAAGGCAGCTTTTTTATCAGTTAAAAATTTTAGGAGTATTCTGGTCTTAAGTCCATCACCTGCGCCCAGTTCAATAAGGTCAAAAGGTTTGTTGTAGTGGATAAAATAATCAAGAAGATCTTCCTTATTGTTTTGCAGAATTTGAAATTCAGCTCTTGTAAGATAATATTCCTCAAGATTCATTATCTTCTGGAATAAAACATCTCCTTTATCATCATACAAATATCTTGATGGAAGATATTTCGGGATGCTACTTAACCCTTTGATAAGGTCTTCTGCAAAGTTCTCCTGGTTAATAGTTTTCACAATATCTGATATGTCCATTACTTTTTATATATAGTCTGCCAATCTTATTCCTGTATACTGCCATCTTTTTTCTGTTTGAAAAAAATTTCTGTAGGTTGGTCGTATATGCGATAATGGCGTTGCGCAAGAACCCCCTCTAAGCACCATCTGGTTTATCATAAATTTACCATTGTATTCCCCAATAGCTCCAGGTTCTTTTTTATAGTAGGGATAAGGTAAATATGCACTGTTTGTCCATTCCCAGCAGTCTCCGAATAACTGAAGGTTGTTTTCGCTTTCTCTTACCTTTGGCTCAAAAGCCAGACTTTCCATAAAGTTATTTTTATTACCAGGGTTTGGTGTGTAGAGCAGACATGCACTTTCCCATTCCTGCTCTGTTAGTAATCTTTTATTCTTCCATTTGGCATAAGCATCGGCTTCATAAAAGCTGATATGTGTAACGGGTTTGTTTCTATCAACTTTTGTAAGACCTTCTGTGAGAGTATAGTAATGCCATTCATTCTCTAATCTATGCCAATATAGAGGAGCTTCTATATGATTCTGATTCACCCATTCCCATCCTGAAGAAAGCCAGAATGTAAAATTTTTATATCCCTTGTCTTCAATGAAGTCAATGTATTCTCCATTGGTTACAAGTCGGTTTAGAAAACGAAAGGGATGAAGATATACTTTATGTTTAGCTCTTTCATTATCGTAAGAGAAATTATCTGTATCTGAAGTTCCTATTTCGTACAGTCCTTCTTCTACTTCCAGATATTTCTCAACTGATTCACCATGGAGAACTGATGCAACGGATGTTTCTATTCTGGGAAATAAAGACGGATATAAAGGGTTATGACCTAATATGTATTTTATATCCGTAATCATAAGTTCCTGATGTTGTTGTTCGTGGTTAATTCCAAGAGTTATCAGTTTTGATAATTCATCAGAAGGAAAAGGAACAGAATCTAGGAGCGTTATAATAGCCTCGTCAACAAAGATTCTATATTGATATATTTCTTCTACTGAAGGTCTTGTCATATTACCTCTGTCACCTCTGGATACCCTGTTCCCTAAGCTTTCATAATAACTGTTAAAAAAAAAGGCAAAAGATGGATTGTATTCCTTGTATTTATCTGAGTACACCATCAATATAAAGTATTCGAAGAACCATGTTGTATGTCCAAGGTGCCATTTGGGTGGGCTTACATCCATGATTGGTTGTGCAACGTAATCTTCAGTTTTCAGGTGTTTGCAAATTGCTACCGTTGAGCTTCTGGTTTCCAGATATTTTACTTTAAGTATCTCCTTAGTTGGTGATACAATCTTTTTTTCCAAAATGGAATTTTTCCCCTTCATATTATAAGTAAACCAGCTTATAATCCTCTTTGTTAATGCGCATTAAAAACTTAAGAAGTAGAGAAATTAATATTTGTATGGAAATGTTCTTTTAATGTAAGAATGTTCACTCCGGATATGACGATGGTGAATATAACAGGCTTGTGAGCTTATCTTTTTCTTTTAATCAGGTAATTTATTTACCAGATTTAAATCTAAGTTTTTCATTAGAAAAAGATAAAGTTATTATGATCTTTGGTTTGATAAGGATTGAGGTTGAATGGAATCTTTTAATTCCCTTATAAAATCGATAACCTTGGAAAGACCTTGAGATCTGTATTATAAGAAATCTTAATAAATTATAATTTGTGAATTTTAAAGTTATGGCTGCGAACGTATGTGGTAGGGAAAAGACAGCACGATGGATTGTTGGAATTATTTTATTTGTTGCAGGGATCGTTGTTGCCGGTACGGCAGGATGGATCATGGGGATTGGAGGAGTGGTATTGATATTAACAGCAATGTTCTCATACTGTCCGGTAAATGCTATGTTTCATAGAAATACCTGCATGGTCCGAACTCCTGGAAACAGGGATATTGATATATGAAAAAAGAAGTGGTTATTCGCCACTTCTTTTTTTAGTTTTTGTTACTTTTGAAGTATTTTTTACAAGTTTCGCATCCCGGGATGCAGGTGCAGAAGTTGCACGAGCAATGGGAATCTCAAATTCCAGAGTGGTAAGTAAAACCTGCTCTATTGGTTTTTGAGGAAGACCTTCAATTCTACTTATTTCTTTTCCGTCTCGTTCTATAATATAAGTAGGAATCTGCGCAATCTGATAATTTTTTTCCAATTCTTCAGGGCTTTTTAAATTTCCATCTACAAGATAAATTTGAATCTGGTCTTCTGTAAACCCCGCCATATCTGCTGTTTTATATAATTTTGCCAAAGCCTCCTGAGTCTTGTCCTGCCATATACCTCCGAAAAAAACTACTTTTATTCCGGCGGGTAACTGTTGAAGTGAAGCAATTTCATTTTCAAGAGGAATATATCTATTGTAAACTTTCTGAAACCATCTTGAATCTTCCAGATAATAAATATCTACAGTACCAATCATTCTGTTTTCTGAAGACCCTTGATTACTAACACAAGATAAACACACGCTAATTAAACATAATAGTAAAATCTGTCTCAAACTTTTCATACCAACAATTGAATATTGCACTTCTGATACAATTGTAACAGCTGGTTTTGATGTCTTGTTAATAAAAAAGCCGGCTTTCAGTCCGGCTGTGGGTTTCAGAAGAAGTATGTTTTAAAGATACTTGTTCTTTTCTATTATTTCATAATTATAGACGAAGGTGTCTAATTCCTCTTGATCAATGATATTGCCTGTTGTAATAATTTCCTGTTCAGTATCTAATAGATCAGGGAAGCCGTCTGGCAAAATAAAATCTTCATAATTATTTCTCTCGTCCTGAAGATAAAGGTGCGGCAAGTCTGGGTATTCAGGATCATCAATAATGTCTATCAAATAGAAATGTCCCGTTCTTATTACTTCAAAAGTAGTATCGCCTGATTTTTCTTTAACTCCTTCTGTCTGTATCAGATATTCATAATCTCCAGACACATTCCAGAAAAATTTTTCTTTTTTAATGCTCGAATTGATCAGTAATAAAAGCCTACCTTCTACGCTTTTAAGTAATTCAAAATTTCCCTGATTTAGCACTTTACCTCTCATAATATAGCCCTCCTGTTCTATTACTTCCTTAACAGAATAAAAAAAATTATAGTTTTGTATCTGTAATCACATAGGGAACAATTATGGCATTATCGTTTGAAAATATAAGAGTAGGGAAGAAGTATATTTTGAAAAACTATGGTGAAAAGGCATTATTTCAGGTTTTAGAGAAGACTGCAGATAATGACTTTCGGGTAAAAGACCTTCAAACCCTTGAAAATTATATGATTTCAGATCTTATTAGATATGGGAAAGGTAACGATTATGATTTTTATGAACTGGAAAAATATTAGATTATAGTGACTTTATAAAAGTATTCTCAATTAATCTTAGGGGGCTTTCTTTGAGATAAACAATCGAATCTCCTGCGGGGTTTTATAAAGGAAGGGAGGATGTGTTATGAGAAATTTGGTGATCATTTTGGCATTGTCAGGACTGATGTCCTGTAAAGATTTTACTATTGCAGAGAGTGCAGATCACTTTGGGACAGGAACTATAAATGAGCCTGGTACAGCGGTGAATCCTCAGCCGGGGGTGGATCTCTATGAAGAAATTAATAGAGAAAACTTTGAAAACATCAATGCTGAAAATAGAGCAGACTCGCTGCAGCAAGAGGGGATATAAAATTATGATGTTACCTTTTACTAGCTCTTTTAATTTTTAATTTTATATATTAAAAAATATGTCTTTTAAATCTCTTATTGCAACAGCTATTGTAATCGTTGTTATTGCTGTTTTTTCTATGGCCTTTAAGTTAAGGCAGGAAAACAACATTATAAAGCCTGAACTGATTTATGTAGGTGATGTCATGTGTTCCTGGTGCTATGGCTTCTCTCCGGAGATTACAGCTGTAAAAGAACATTTTAAAGATGAAGTAGATTTTAAGCTTTTAAACGGAGGATTAAGGCCAAATACAAAGGAACCAATGGATGCTGAAATGAAAAAATTTCTGAGGCAGCATTGGAAAGAGGTGACAAAGGCAACCGGACAGCCATTTAGTTATAATATGCTGGCAGACTCAAGCAAGTTTGTTTTCAACACTGAGCCAGCGGCCAGAGCGGTTGCAACAGTACGTAAATTAAAACCAGGTTCGGAATTTGAATTCTTTAAAAGAGTTCAAAATTCGTTTTATGTTAAAAATAGAAATACTTCAGATATAAACACCTACTTGGAATTGCTTCCAGAGTTTAACATAGATAGGGAATCATTTAAGGAAAGCTTTAACACAGAACAAATGAAGCAGTCAGTTGCCGGAGAATTTAAACAGGCTGAATCTTTAGGTGTCAGTGGTTTTCCTGCCGTATTGTTAAATGTAAATGGGCAGTATATCATGATCACTAACGGATATTCTAAAAGAGGAGAGGTGATCAGAGTAATCGAAAAAGCATTGGGAAAAAAATAAGGGAGTGTTGCTCCCTTACAATGAATCTTCAGAAGATGTTGTTTCCTTTATAATTTCATTCAGCCCCTTCTGCTGCCAGTCGGCTTTATTCCAGCCTTTTTCAATAGCATTCAGTCTCGACTTTTTTCCCGGGTGAGTAGGGAATTCCTGATCTCTGCATAAACCGTTTACAGCAGCTTGCGATTCTTTCAGAGATGCCCCCATTTTCCTTAATATAAATCCTGAGAATTCATCACACTCCAGTTCCACTCTGTGATTACTTCCTCCCTTTATCAGTGTATGTCCGTTAAGATGGTGTCCTATCTCATGAGCAAGTATGCTGATAGCAGCCCAATTGGTATGCACCGAATTGTTTATTGATGAAATAAAGCTAGGATTGTATAATATATACCTTTTGTCTTTCTGTATAATAGCTGTGGCATTAGGTACATTGGCAGGTTTTATTTCAAAGTTGGCTTTTAATCCTATTACACCAAGGATAGCTTTAATGACAACTCTGGTGTCTTTATCTGATTTTATACCTGATTTAAAAATGGATTCTATACTGGTATTTTCGTCAGTATTTCCGGGTGTTTTAGCAAAACTACAAAAGGTTGTTGCAGCGCAAAAGGACAGTGTTAAAAGGGAGAGGCGGATTTTATTTATCATGTTTCTTAAACAAATATCTAGGATGAAATCGTTCGGAAATTTTTAGGTATTTAGAAAATATGAATAATGAAACTTACAAATTTAAATATCGAAAATAAAAGCAACGCAAAGAGGCCTATTAAAGCAAGCATAATTGTCAGTATAATACCATTTCCATTACCTTGGTGTTTACCTTCGTAATAATGCTCTTTCAGTAATTCTATATTTCTTTTGTTTGCTTTAAATCCGAAATCAAATAAAGAACCTATAAATGGAACTGTGCCAATCATGGCATCCAGAAGTATATTAAGGCTCATGACAATAACTACTTTTCTGCTGGCTCCATATCTTGTCAAGTACAACATAAGTATTGCAGATATGATAAAGCCTGCGAAATCACCTATCCCTGGTATAAGACCGATCAAAGGATCCCAGCCAAATTTTAATTTAGTTCCGGGTATTCTGAACTTACTATCAAGAAAATTGGATATCTTTTCTACCAAAGCGAGATTGGGAGCTTCCGTTAAGTTTTGGTTTTGAATCATTTGTTTAATTAATAATTTTTTAACAGGCAAGTAATAACTCAGTTATTTTAGGGCGCTAGTTTTGGCTTAATAACTCATTAAACAATCCGCGCTATGTCTCTTTCTCTTTCTTTGTCAAATACTCATTCAGGAAGCATAAAAAAAAATACCCATATTAAGTTCATTTTTTCCTGGGTAGCGTTATTCCTCACCTTTGTTTTTTGCTGGGAAATGTTGATTTTTTATACACTTAAACCATGCACAATTATGCTTGGAGTTATTTCATTTGTAATGGTTTATTATTTCAAGGGAAGTGGCTCGATTATCTTAATCGCTTTATTATCCTGTGTATTGGCTCTTTCAGGATATTTAATTGCCATGTATACCTATTGCACAGTTATACTAACTTCAAATTTCTATACGACTAATGATTTTTATCTTTCATTCGTGCAAGAAAATTTTTCGTCTGTAGAATATTCTTTGTTGATGGCTGGTACATACTTTGCATATGCATTAAAAAAATAGCTGGTCCTTTTATATAGAAAAGACCAGCTATCATTTGGAAAGAATCAAAATCTGAATACAGCAACCATTGGCTTACCAGCTTCCGGCATTTCCTCTGCAGTTACCTCGTAAACAAATCCACCGTTTTCAATAGTGAATGCAGCAGCTTTAGTAGTCAAAGAGGTACTATCTTTGTCGGTAGCTTTACCCATCTTGGTTTCCTTTGACTGTTCATTAAAGGTTCCCCATAAATGGTTATTTTTTTCGATAAAGAGTGTATCAATTCTTCCGGCCTGGGCTTCTCTTACAATTTCATCTATTGAGTAAGATGTTTTGCCAGTGCCTGCAAAAGCGTGATAAGTATCAATTTTCTTTTTAAGAGGTTTGAGCATTTCTCCTCTCATTACATTAATAGATTTTTCAAAAATCTCTTGATCAAGAAGGTGATCAGGGTTTCCATTTACACCTTCTTTGAAAAGGTTAGGATATGAATTTGCCTTCTGATAAACTGAATGCATATTATCAACAGCATAAAGCACTAAAGGTAATTTTTCTTCGTCCCTTAAAGCTTCGTTGACCCCAGTATTGATCTGTCTGAAGAATTCCAGAGTATACTGATCATTGTAGAAACTATCTGTATGAGAATGGAGAATAGTGCCGCCCCCCATGTTTTTGCTTCCCATATTTTTGCCTTGCATGGTTCTTTTGGTAAATTCATACTGGGATAATATTTCATCTATGTTTTGTGGAACTGAAGAAGGAAGGGCAATTTCCTCAAAGTGATACCTGCTATTCCTGAATAATTTTACTTTTTTCTGACTTAAAGCCAATGTATAAAATTTCCCTTCTTCTCTGAAAAAGATAAATAAAGGATCAAGTACAAATGCATTACCCACATAGTTTTCAGCTTCAAATGAAACTGGCAAGCGGAAGTAACTTATGTTTTCATCATTCATAAACACTGCCAGGCCTTTGTCTTGAAGATGCCAGAACCCGGTATCATTCAAAAGGTTAAAAGCCGGAGCCAATAGTTCTGTAACATACTTTTCCTGATAATTCTTTTTCAGAAGTTTATCTCTAACCTCTGTCAGTTGGTTCTTAAACTGCAACCAGTCAAGGCCTTCATTTACTTCCATCCCTTTATTGTGGGTTGGTATAAATATAGAAATACAGTTTTGGCTTTTAATACCTGCAAGTCTTTCGAAATCTTCCCTCGTTAATCTATCCATATCCATATCTATCATCATTCCCCTATGTTACATCATAAAAACAACATGTGCCTTCCAATTAGTTTGCTTATTGATAAGGCAAAAATAGTTCAGTAATTGTTGAATTTTTGTGGATAAAATCCCTTGGTAAGCTGAGAAACAATTTCATTTTTATCATGTTAAAATCAAACAATTACCGCCCAAGTTTAAAAAAAGCGAGAAACAGAGCGAGAGCGAATGTACTTGCTTGTAGCATTCTCTCGCACTATAAATACTAATAAAATTTAGTTCAGGACTCTCAAATTTCAAGCTCTATGAAAAGAAAAGAATTAGTAATGGTTTTTTGGAATGACCTAAAACTCTCTTTTGAACAGCTTGAGTCTATTATCAGGTTGTTAAAGCCGGTTGTATCTGAAATATTTGTTTTTTCCAAAACAGAAGAAGGACGTCTTGCAGCTCAGTGTTTGTGCACGGGCAGCTACGTGCAGTTCGGTGATACATTTCCTGAAAAGGTACATAATGCTTTTCTTAAAGCTTATATGAAGAATTTTGATCATACAATTTTTCTTGATTATACCGAGGTGTGTCTTACTTTAAATCCTCGCACAATCATAGAAGTTTTTAGTTTGCTTGATGAAAAAAAGCTGGTAGTTGGACGAAATGAAGTAAACAGGATGGTCCTCTTAGGAATGGCTGGTTTCCTGCCTCACGTATTTGAGGAGAAATTTTATTTCGAAATGCTGGGAGAGTCTATTTTGGAAGAAAGATCATTTAATAAAAAGAATATTATCGAATTTGGTATCGTGCCGGATAAACGTACTTCATTCGTTTTTTCATTAAAAGATAACTAAGCCCAAAATAAAGATTGAACGTAAGTATGGTGTTAGAACTCCTTAAATTCCTTAAACTCCTCAAAATATTCCTATCTTAAGTCTTTAAGCTCTGTGCTGCAAAACAATATTCATGCATAGTTTTGTTTCCTTTAAAAAGAAAAGAAATTATGAATGGAATGAAGTGTTGGTTGTTGGGAGCAATGATATTCTTCTCAGCAAATATAATGGCACAGAGTGGTCAAAATTACAAACAGCAATTTGCACCATTAACAAAAAAAGAAGTGGCAGTACAGCAAAAATATTATGGAACCACTGAAGATAAGCAATACAGCGCAATTCATAATTATAAAAAAAATCTTTCAAAACCTTATGATGCTTCTGCTGTCATTGAAGAGTGTGATGGAGTTTTAGTTTATGAATCTTCCAGCGGGAGTGAAAGGGAAGCTTCTCAAAAAAATGAATGTGATTTATCCGGTGGAGCTTATATAGAACAAAACTATAAAAAAACCTTTAGTGCTGACAAAGGTGAGCTGATGTAGATAATTTTAATAAAAAACTCATTGATAAAAAAGATATCAATGAGTTTTTTATTGGTATTAATTATTCTTGATTTTTATTCTTTCAATATCGTAATTTCTACCATATTGCCACCCTCATTAGATTTGTTTCCTTTTTTCTTGTCTCCATAACCTACTGGTTTTATCCTTGTACTTGCAGTGCCTTTTTGGGTGAGATAAGATGCTATAGCATCTGCCTGCTTTTGTGTAATATCATTATGATAAATTTTGCGGATAAATTGTGTTGTGTCTAGAGTTACAGTTTCCTCCTTGACTTCTGTAAGTTCAGGAGATTGTACTGTGTCTGACTTTACTTCAGGAATAGAAGTCCCTATTTCAATTGCAGCAGTTGGATTTTCCTGAAGCCATTTTACCAGTTTATCAAGATCCATAGAAGAGGATGGAGATAAAGAACTTCCTTCAAACTGGATATTGGAAAGATCAATAGCAGTGTTAAGTTTTACTGCCGGTAATTTGAAATCCTTTTCCTTGTATACAGATTTTGTAAGCGTATCAAGTGGAATATGGTTGCCATTGTAGAACCAGCCTTTGATGCTGCCATAAGCTGTGACATCAAATGTTTTTCCTTTGGGCAGTATGATCAGGTAGGGCTCATCTTGTTTCAGATTAATAACTGAAATAAGTTTTTTGGAAGGAAGTTCTGTTACTATAATTTTGCCGGCAACAGTTTTTCCAGTTTCTTCTTTTATTTTTCCTGCAAGCAGAAATACTCTGTCGGGTTGGAACTCCGGAGAAAGCTTACTTCTATAAATATCTTTTGATTTGCCATTGACCGCAGTATAATAGATCATTTCAGCATTGGCAGGAATCGCTGCATAAACCTCATCAGTTTTAGAATTGATATAGGTGAGTGGTATTGGTGTTGTCCAGCTTCCGTCATCTTTACGCTGAGTCTTGTAAAAGTCAAATCCTCCTTTTCCTCCTGCTCTTTCGGAAGAAAAGATTAATGTTTTTCCATCTGAAAGAATTCTTGGAGAGCATTCACAGCCGGAGTTAACTGGAGCGGGAAGGTCAACAGGTTCTCTGAAGCCTTCTTTGCTTGTACGTTGAGAAACAGTTATCTTACCGCAGGGCAGCCCTGTAGATGATTTTTTGTCTGTCCATTTTACAAAGTATAGTTGTTTGCCATCGGGAGATAGACTTGGATCAGCTTCTCCTAGTGTTGAATTTAAAGGTTTTCCGGGGTTCTTGGGAGTAGACCATCCGGTTGGTGTTTTTTCAATCATCCAGATATCATTGCTTCCTATACCACCATACCTGTTGCTAGAAAAGAATATTTCATTCCCCATAGGGCTTAAATTATATCCAAGATTGTTGTTAAGCTTAGTAGAAGGGGTATTCAGAGCTGTTACTTCATCAGGCCTTGTCCAGACCCCTGATTTAAGATAGCTTATAACCGGGTATGGTTTTTCCTCACCATAGTTGGATAGGAATAGTAATGTCTTGCCATCAGCGCTAACGCTGGGGTTTAATTCTTCTCCCAGTGGTGAATTGATCGGCTGACTGAGGCTTGTGCCTTGAGAATAAGCCTTTTTTGTTGTGTTGAAACAAATAATGAAAAAAAGTAAGAATGAAAGTCTTTTCATAGAATTTTAATACTTGTTTTTGGAAATAAAGTAAAAACCGATGTCAGGTCCAAGCTTTAACGTGGAAAATAAAAAGATAGATAATCTTTGAATCAATTTACGTAAATTTTAACAAGCCTGATGTGTCCTGAAGAATAGGAGGATAGATAAATTGGAGGAAAGTACAAAAGATTTAAATAAAAGCACACAAAGATGGTGTGCTTCTAAAATTGTGGTGAAAATAATCAGGCTGATTTTTTCTTTGGAACTGCGACAGGAGCTGCAGGTGCAGAAGGTTTAGCATCAGCTTTTTCAATTTTACTTTTTCTTGAGTTTCCAAAGCTCCCCTTAAAGAGCTTTCCTCTTTTTGATTTTTTATCTCCTTTTCCCATAGTTATAAGTTTAGATAATTTATGAAAACTGAGAACCTTAAGTTAAATAGTGGCAAAATTGTTTAAGAAATAGTAAAGTTTTTTTGGTATTCGATTTAAAAGTTTAAATTCTTGTTTTAATGGATTGAATTTTAGGTGAAAATCGTGTTTGTAGATTTCTAAGAAAGGAGTCTGTTTTATTTATTTTTAATTAATGGGAACGAATGTTACTTTTTAAATCTATTTTTTAAATGATTCTGAATAAAGGAAAAGTTATTTACACTTCGAGATTGTGAAAACTAATCTGCAAGGCTATAGAAGGCCTCAGGAATTATCCTAAGTTTTTTAGTTGTGATAAGTTTTGAATATTTTTAAAATACATTTTTAATAAAAACTTTATGAAAAAAATTTTACAACTAATTCTTGTGTTCTTGTCTGTAAAATCATTTGCGCAGTTTAAGACTATTCATTCTGATCGCACAACTTTTTTCAAGTGCAGTGATACCTTTATGGACGATGAAATAATAGGGAACCCAGGTAGTTTTATACCTGTTCAGATTCAAAATCTAAGGGTAGTTAACTCAGATACTCTTTATAATAACTTTCGCATTCTTAGCTATACAGGTTCTGATGATTATGAATGTAAGGTAACAAACAAAGGGTATGCATGGACTGGCAAAAATATCATTATGACTAAAGATTATCAAGAGATCTTTATTAACTCAGGCGATGACTCTCTTATCTTCAAAAAATATGCGAACGTAAATGACTCATGGATTTTTTACCGAACAGAACAGAATTATTTTGAGGCTAAAGTAACAGGTAAAAAACTGGAAACTTTTTCAATATATAAAGATGAGGTTACAGATTCTGTTTTGACTTTCTCTATTTCCCTGAAGAGAAATGAGAATAACAGCGCATTAGCTCATCCTTTCAATGGTAAGGAATGGAAAATAAGTAAAAAATATGGATTTGTAAAAACATACGATCTTCTCCATTTTCCTGAGGATACCAATGCTTTGATACTTGCTGGAGTTGATAAATTTAATATTGGAGTTCAGAATCTAACAGAAAAGGAAATTTATGATTTTGAAGTGGGGGATGAATTACATATCAAGGAATTTGCCATTTATGAGGCAATAGTGGAAAATAAGATTCGTCAGACAATCCTGATGAAAACTTTCAGCAATAATTCTGTAGATTACCAGATAGAAGTTTTAGAAAATAAAACCAGAAAAAACCTCTGGGGTGGAGAAGAAACTTTTACTGTAAATATAGATACGATTTCACTTAAGATCTCATTAACCTCAGATCTTTATGGTATCAATCAACTTCCCTTAAAGCAAATTGAAAAAGGATGGGCGTCTTATAATTTTCAGTTTTTAAATTCCGGAGATCCTTCAGTTATGGTAAAATCTACAAATGAAGGATATCATTCATCTATGGGATCAACAGATGATTCCTGCTATAGTGAAATAATTACGCTGTCACCTGTAGTAAGCTCCAATGATGAATACTGGCAAGGTTTAGGAGGACCTTACTATGATAGAGTTCTTGGAATAGTGCAGGTAGAACGTCGTCAATTGGTTTATTATAAAAAGGGAACGACAAAAGAGGGAGAGCCTATAGATTTTGTATTAGGCCTTTATCCAAATAAGTTAAGTGTTTCTGTAAGCCTCTCTCCAAACCCAGCTACAGACAAAATCAAAATTTCAAGCGAAGGTATTCAGAATACTTACTATAAAATTTTTAACAATGAAGGAAGAGAAGTTCTCTCCGGTAATTTCTCGACAACTGAAGAAACAATTGAAATAAATAGTTTGAGAGCAGGGATTTATTCAGTGATGATATTGAATGAAGGAGGAGTTGTTTATACTTCAAGACTTGTGAAGAATTGATTTTAAAGTTAGCCTTCATTGTATTGAAGGCTAACTTTACATTTTATATATTCAGCAGATTCCATCGATTCAAAGCTTCTCCCGAATCAAGCTTTTCCTTCAATACAGCAATCAGATCTTTATGTTGTACCAGGTTAAACTTGGTGATAATAACTGCAGCCTGATAAATGATGGCTTCCCTTGCATAATTTTTGTTTCCCTTCAGCGCCGCTATTCCTTCCGATAATACATCTTCTGGTTTGATGCTTTTATCTTGTTTACTTTCCAAAAGTGGAAGCCCAAAGTCCTCGGGAGAAACCAATGACTCATTAATTTCATTGCCATCATAAAATATCGCAGTAGAACCTCTGCTTAGCGTTAACTGTGTTGATCCCTCAAGTCCTTTAAAGATAAGGGCCATTTTACATTCACCTTGCTCTTTAAGTTGCTTAACAACCTCTTCCTTATAGTGAGGATGTGTGTATCCGGAAACTAGATAATTTCCCTGAGTACTTTGAATTGGTTGTAAAAGCTTTTCAAAAGTTGCAAGGAAAGGACGTTTAACCATTTCCTTTCTCATTCTCTTAAGCAGAAAAAGGTCATTGAAAAATATCTGCTGGTCCAGATAACAAAATCCTATAGATTTGTTTTCTAATGCTTGTTGAGCCTGGAAAACAGATATGAGTGGATTTTTACCTGCCAGTTTCAAAAGTTGATGAGAAGTATAGCCCTCTTTAGGTGCAACTTTATCGATGGAGTGAACAATGCAGGGAATGTCTAATGATGCCAGCAATGCTGCAGTAAATAATGAAAAATTAGAAGTCCTGTTAAAGCCATCATAACTATCGGCAATATCAACAATTACAGGAAGATCAGTTTTTACTCTCTCTGCTTTATTCCATAGGCCTGAAAAGAAAGCTTTGTTTTCAATGAAGGTCTCTCGTTTTAACCTTTGTGATTCAAGGAAAGCACCTTTAAGATATTCTGGTGTTTGAATGTTAAATAATTGTTCTATTCCACTTTCAGCCTCTTCTTGAGACAAGTCTTCATGTTTTATGACTTTAAGGATCAGCTTATAAAAATCATCCCTTGTATCACCTGAGAAAAATGGTACTATTTCATTCGGAAGAAATTCTGAAGGAGCAGCTTTAACCTTTTCTATCCATTCTCTTTCGTGATTATTGGGTTCAAGGGTAAGCAGAGCCGTAACCATGGTAGCGACAGTGGTAAGGCTTACATCGGGAGATTTAAATAAATTTTTAAGCTCATTGAGCTCTTCTGCTATAAGACTTTTGCTGCCTTCAGGCCCTATGCCTTTTTTCTTCAGCAATTCCGCTAATCTCTCCTGTACCATAATATTTTATTTGTCATTAAATCTATAGAAATGTTTTTTAAAGTGAAAGATAAAATTGATGGGATGTTCAGTTTTTTGAATACTTAATTTTAATTAATTGATCCTGAGGGGGCAAACATAGTATGAGATATGAAATGCCAGAGGGGCAGCCAAAGCCAATGTTTGGACTGAACAAATAATATGCTGTTGAGTTGAAATTATGTAAGCAGCACACAAAGCTGCTGTATAATCCAATGAGAATTTATAATTAGATACGAGGCAGAAGGCGATAATATTTATTTAGTATGGAAATAATGGAAAAGGCATTGCCAAAAGTTGAAAAACTTGTGGCAGAGAAGGGGAAAACTATTCTTGCAATTGATGACGTTGAGTCAACTTTAGATATAATTAATTGCACTTTGTGCAAAAAATATAATGTAGTAAAAAAGGCAAACGGTAAGGAAGCGTTTGAGTGGATGCATGAGGGGAATATACCGGATTTAATTATTTGTGATTTGCGTATGCCCGAGATGGATGGATTTGAATTTATAAAACATATCCGGTCCAGTGGATTTTTCAGAGAGGTGCCACTCCTAATTCTATCAAGTTATGAATCAAGCAGCGTGAGGATTCAGTGTCTTAAATGTGGCGCTGATGATTTTATGATGAAACCATTCAATCCTGAAGAACTTGAAATAAGAGTAGAAAATATTTTCAAAAGAATTTATAAGTAAAAAATCAGTATGGAGCTTATTACACAGAAGAAGCTGGCTTATATAGACAATCAGGCAGATCGGCTAGAATCATTTTCAAATCGAATGGCAGATGGGTTTGATGTTATACATTTTGAAAACGGATTTAAGTTTTTCGAATGGCATTCTAAGGGTAATAAAATCGATGCAATAATTTCTGCTGGACAATTACACAGCCCGAATGGGCTGTTATTGTTGCAGCATTTAAAACAATCGGATGTAGAGCCGGTTCCTTTTGTTTTTCTTGTAGACAGCATTACAGGACAAGTCCGTTCTGAAATGCTTAAACATAGTGTGTCTGAAATTTTCGAGCAGAATGTTTCAAAAGATCCATTTGCATTAAGATTAAATTACCTTATAGAAAATAAAATTCATTACAAACGAGCATATAAAGAAGGCTTTGTAAGGCATCCTGAGTACAAGATTCCTTTAGTTAAGAGGATATTTGATATAGTATTTGCAACACTAGCACTTATATTTCTAAGTCCATTCTTTCTTTTGCTTGCTATATTAATAAGGCTTGAATCAAGAGGTCCAGTTTTTTATGCGGCGAAAAGGGTTGGTACCGGCTACAAGATTTTTGACTTCTATAAGTTTCGATCGATGAGTGCCGATGCTGATAAAAAGCTAAAGGACCTTGCACACTTGAATCAATACAATAAAAATAAAAAAGGTGCCGAAAGTGACAATAAAAAAGAAACAACAGGAGCTGTGGAAGAAAAGTCTCAGCACACAAACCTTTGTGAAGAGTGTGCCAGGGGAAATAAAGTTTGTCAGTCCATGCTTTTCCTAGATGGAAAAGAAATCTGTGAAAAGAGATTCCTTTTGGAAAAGAAAGAAAAGGATGCGGCTGCATTTATAAAAATAAGTAATGACCCAAGAATTACCAAGATTGGTAAGTTTATAAGGAATACTAGTATAGATGAATTGCCTCAACTTTTCAACGTATTGAAAGGGGATATGTCTATTGTTGGTAATCGTCCGCTTCCGCTTTATGAAGCTGAAAAGATTACAGTGGATCAGTTTACCCTAAGATTCCTAGCACCTGCAGGCATTACAGGTCTTTGGCAGGTAACAAAAAGAGGAACCAAGGAAATGTCAGAGGCTGAAAGAATTCAACTAGATAATGACTATGCCAGGAATTATTCATTCTTGAGAGATCTTAAAATTATTGCGAAAACAATTCCTGCATTATTACAGAAAGAAAATGTATAGTATGAATACCCTTTGGAATAATAAGCATTACGCTTATGGTATGCTTCTTTTGATATTCACTGTGATTTCCCGTTCTACGTTCGGACAAGTAAAAAATGATAGTATTGTAGTACTTCAGGATCTTGAAACACAATTACTTCCCCTGGATGAAATCGTTTCGATTGCGGTGGAGAGATCTCCCTACATAAAAGTGGAGGATGCTAGTATAAAAGCTCGTAAACAGGAGATTCACTTAGCCAGAAAGGATTGGCAAAAAGACATCCAGGCCTTTGGTAACTATGCCACTGGTGACCAAAAGTTTGGTGTATCATATGGAGACTTTAATCGTCAGACTAATTTCCTTAATGGATACAGAGTAGGAGTAAACGTGAGTGTACCATTGTTTGATATAACGGCCAGACATAATAGAATAAAGTTTAGTAAAGCAGAGCTGGAAATGGCTCAAAGTAATAGAGATAGGGTAATAGTAGAATTAAAAAGGCAAATAGCGGCTGAATATAATAACCTGATTGTTGCCCAGAAGCTTCTGAAGATAAGAAGCGAAGGCCTTCAGAATTCACAGCTTGTATATCAGATGGCTGAAAAGCAATTTAAGGAAGGAACAATCTCTCTGGAAGATTATTCCTCAGTAAGTAATACTCTTTATATGGCTGAATCTAACTATGAGATTGCCAGAAAAGATTATAATACAGTTTACAAACAATTTGAATATTTAATAGGGGTAAGTATTGGTTCTTTAATTAAACAAAAATGACCTTTGGTGATATATTTAGGATACTCAGAAAGCACTTGATGCTTCTGATACTTTTTCCTGTTGCAGTGGCTTCACTCGTATACATGAAAACAAGGAAGAGGGAAATGGAATATGCTTCTACATGTCTGATTTATACAGGAGTTGCAAGCGGATACAATGTAACCACAGAAGAACATCCAAGGCTTGATCACAATGCTGTAAGTAATGCATTCGACAACCTTTTAAATACGTTAAAGTCAAGAGAAACAATACAGGAGGTTTCTTTAAGGCTTGTGGCATCTCATATTACCTTAGATAAACCTGATCTGAGATATATCTCTCCTCAGAAGTATAGTGAAATAAAATCTATAGTGCCAGATTCTGTTTTGCGTCAGGTAAAAGCAGCCACTCCTGAGGCTACTTATGAAAAGATGCAAACTTATATAAGTAAGAATAAATTCAATGTATTTTCAGCGCTTGTAGCATCTCAAAATGGTATTTATGGTGTTGATAAAATCCGTGGAAGAGTAAATGCTATCAGAAAGGAAAACAGTGATATGCTGGACGTGTCTTACAGTGCTAATGATGCGGCAATATGTCAGCAAACATTGTTATTGTTGGCTCAGGTTTTTATAAGAAAATATAGTGATATAAAAGAGTCTGAAGTCAAGCATGTAGTTACTTATTATTCAGATCAGACAGATAAAGCAAGGAGAAGACTGACGGATGCTGAACTTAAGCTTAAAGAGTTTCAGGTAAAAAATAGAATCATCAATTTCGACGAACAGGCAAAAGTATTGTCAGAGTCAAGACAAACATATGCAGACGAGATTGAAAAGGAAAAAATGACGCTTGCTTCAGCTCAGGCAAGCCTTGTAAGTCTTGAAGAAAGACTGAAGGGGAGAAAGAATATTATGGAGAGTAATGACAGGGTATTGGCTAAAAGACAAGAGCTGTCCGATATTAATTATAAGATTGCTAATGCTCAGAATTTTGGGGAAACGAAAGAAAAAGTTAAAGAATTAACCGACAAAGCAGATGCTATAAAAAAAGAACTTAAAGATCTTGTTAATAATCTTTACTCTATCAATAATAGTCATGAAGGTATTCCAAGCGATAATATACTTCAGCAATGGCTAAGCAATGTTTTAACTGTCGAGGAGAGTTCGGCAAGGCTTAAGATTATGCAAGAGCGTTTGAATTCCTTTAATTCTGCTTATAATGATTTTACTCCGCTGGGTTCTTTGTTGCTTACTTTAAAAAGAGAAGTGCAGGTAGCAGAGAAAGAATATATGGATAAGCTGGAAGCTCTTAATATGAACCAGCAGAGATATCAGAATGTGAAGATGTCAAGTAATATCAAGCTTCTGGATCAGCCTTTTTATCCGGTGAAGCCTATCGCTTCAAAAGATTTTGTATTGATTCCGCTTGCAATGATAGCTTCGTTTTTGCTGCTACTAAGTTTTTATCTGGCGAAGGAATTATTGGACTCTTCAGTTAAAAATTCTGCAAGAGCACAGCGCTTGACTGGATTTGAAGTGGCAGGTGTATTACCTAAAGTGACTCAGAGGAACAGAATTACAGAATATTTCGAAGATTCTCTAATAGAGCAAGCAGTAAACAGAATAGTGCTGGAAACAGAAAAAACCGCTCCTACAAAGAAAACCAAAATTATTCTTGTTGCTGGTACACAGATCTCAGAAGGGAAGACATGGATGATTTATAAAATGGCCAAACGTATTTCCGACCTTGGATATGTTTCAGAAATATTTACACCAGGTTCAGAAAAAGGCTATCGTCCTGAAACTATTGATAAACGAGAGGTTGTAGATATTTCAAAGGTGAAAATCAGACATTATGAAATTATTGAAAGGATGGTTCCTGCCAGTAAAATCAATGAAATACTTAAGACGATAGATAAAGCAGATTTTGTTTTTCTTGAAATACCTTCTCTTCAGGAATATCAGCTTCCTCTGCAGCTGGTTAAAGAAGCTGATCTGTGCCTATTGGTTCTTAGAGCAGATAGACCTTGGAAAGATTCTGATAACTATCTTTCAGGTCTTCTGACAAAGGTATTAAAATCAAAACCATTATTGGTTCTTAACAAAGTTACTACAGACAGACTGATACAGATTTATGGAAGGGTGCCAAAATGGTTCTCTGCTAAACTTGTCAGCAAAGATAATCAGGATAAAAATGTGACCAAGAAAAATAAAGTATCTTATGATCCGGAATAAAAATATCCTGTGCATGGCGCTTACTACGTGGGATAAGGACTTTGTAAATACTGTTGTGAAAATGATGAGTATTTTAAGTAAGCAAAACAGAGTTCTGTTTGTTGATTATGAGTATACGGTAAAAGATATTATTGCGGCTTTATCCGGAAAGCAGAAAGTTCCTATTACAAGAATGATAGGACTTGAAAACCGCTTGAGAACAGTTAATACTGTTTATGGAAGCGAAATTCATGTGCTTACACCTCCGCCAGTATTACCTATTAACTGGATAAAAAATGAAAATCCTTACAGGGTAATGCTGAAGCTTAACGGTAATCTGGTAAGGGGAGCAATTCAAAGAGCTTTAAAGACATTAAACATGGAAAATCCAATTGTAGTGAATGGATACAATCCCTTCTTTGGACTTCCTTTGGTAGGTGATTTTAATGAACTCTTGAATATTTATTATTGCTACGATGAAATTAAAGGAGATCAATGGTACCATTTTCATGGTCCTGAGATAGAAAAGGAATACATTAAAAAAACAGATGCAGTTATTACAACATCTGATGCTTTGTATAAATCCAAGAGTCCTCTTCATCAGAACTGCTTTGTTGTTAAAAATGGCGTGGATTTTGAACATTTCAATGCTGTTGCTGATGTTAAATTGAAATCTCCTCATGCCCCCAGAATTGTTGGCTATACAGGAAGTATAGATGAAAGGTTTGATTATGAACTTCTATCTTATTCAATAAAAATGCTTCCTGAAGTGCAATTCAATTTTATTGGAAGGGTTACCAATGAAATGGCAAGAATGGCATTGAAGAAATATCCGAATGCCAAATTTATGGGAAGTCGGAAGCCTTATGAAATTCCATCTCTTCTTAAAGATATGGACGTAGGTATCATACCATATCTCAAGAATGAGGTTACAAGCGGAGTATATCCGCTTAAGATTAACGAATACATGGCCGCTGGCAAGCCTGTTGTTATGACTGATTTTGCAAAGATACCTGAGTTTGATAAGCATGTCTGGATAGCGAATTCAAAAGAAACTTTTCTCAATAGTCTCAGAGATGCTTTGTACAATGACTCTTTAGTGAGAATGAAATCCAGAATAGAATTTTCAAAACATAATTCGTGGGAAAATAGAGTTGAGCAGTTCTCTTCAATAATAGAGAGGATGCTGGAGTTGAAAAAGGAAAGAGTTATATGAAGTTTTTAAAGAAGATTTTGTCCAATAATAATATTCTCTCTTTAACTGGTAATGTCATTGCGGCAGGTTTAGGTTTTGTAAGTTTTGCCTTACTCGCAAGAATATTCTCAAAGGAAGATTTCGGTAATTGGATCTTGTTCGTTACTGTTTATGTCTTTATTGAATTACTAAGAGTGGGCTTCTTGCAGACTCCCCTTGTTAAATTTTGTTCAGGTGTGAGTGAAAAGGAGAAGGAGAAAGTAATCGGAAGTTCATGGTTGTTTGCGATTCTGATTACCATTTCTTTTGTGCTTTTAAGCTTCATGCTTAGGGGAGTAATGCTTTATTACATTAATTCTGATGGAGCAATTTATTTTTTTAACTATTTCTGGATATTAATAATTGTTACACTTCCTTATAATTTTTCTTCTTGGATACTGCAGGTGGATATGAAGTTTAGTAAAATTATATATATACGTTTGATTAGTCAAGGTGTGTTTATAGTGCTGCTATGTGCAGAATTATTCTTGCATAGAGGAAAAGAGTTTATTGTACAGTCTTATCTGATCTCAAATTTATCCGGAAGTTTATTTTGTCTGATAGCTGGATGGACTAATATCAAAAGCATTAGATTGGCAGAGTGGAAGAGGGTTAAAGATTTATTTAATTTCGGAAAGTTTAGTATGGGCACTATGGTTGGTGCTAATTTATTGAGAAGTTCTGACACATTCTTAATCGGAGCTTTCTTGGGAGGTGAGGCAGTTGCTATTTTTAATATTCCTCTTAAATTATTTGAATTGGTTGAAATCCCTTTAAGGAGCTTTGCTGCAACTGCTCTGCCTTCTTTTTCGAGATTGGTAAATAATAAAAATCTTCAGGGGCTTAGTAAAAAACTTGAGAGTACAGCAGGTATGTTCAGTATTATGTTACTTCCTGTTGTTGTGTTCTGTATAGTGTTTGCTGAGTATTTGGTGGTTTTATTAGGAGGTGAAGGATATGCTGAATCTGCAAATATTCTCAGAATATTTGCGCTTCATGCTGCTTTAATGCCACTCGACAGATATTCAGGTATGGCTTTGGATGTCCTCAGCCGTCCTCAACAAAATATGTTCAAGGTTATTGTTATGGTGTGCATCAATTCCCTGGGTGTGTTCATCGTAATTAAGTCCTTTGGCATGTTATGGCCTATTGCCATTGTCTCAATACTTACCTTTTCTGTAGGAGTCGTTATGGGGGTATTCTTCTTGAGAAAAGATATTAAGATTATTCCTTCAAGGTTATTTTCAGAAGGATTTAAAGAAATCAAAAGTTCTGCTAAAAAGTTGAAGAGTAAACTAAACCTCAGTATTGACTGATGTCTGATCGTGATATCTTAATCGAAAATGTGAAAAAATATGGCCAATGGCCTTTACTGTTGCTATTTGCATATTTTTTAGGTTTGCTGTTTGCCAAAGGAGGCATTATTATTACCGCTGCAGCGGCTTCTCTTCCATTGATACTTGTGGTTTTTGCCATTATATTCTCATATCCTTTATCAGGTATGATTATGGCCATGGTAGTAGGCTTGATTGTCAATGGTGTTACCAGGTATGTGTCAGCTCCTTTAGGGACATCTCTCGATATTGTGTTAGTCATTAGTATATTCTCTGCACTGTTCAGTGTTTCTTATGAAAATATCAAAAAACTGAATAATAGCTTAATTTGGGTATTGTTAGTGTGGACAGGGTTTACTATGCTCGAAATACTAAATCCTGAAGCTGTAAGCTTTGAAGCATGGTTCTATGCAGTAAGAGCGATATCCTTTTATATTATTTTTCTTATTATACTAACATTCCTGGTACTGAAAACAGAGAAATTCATTGATGTGTTTATTAATTTATGGATGATTGGGGCTTTGGTTGCTGCTCTATATGGAATGAAGCAAATGTATATAGGTCTTGATCATGTAGAGAAGGCTTGGTTGGAAACAGCTGCAGACACGCATATTTTGTTTGGGAAAATAAGGTATTTTTCATTTTGCTCAGATGCAGGGCAGTTTGGTGCCTTTATGTCTTTTTCTACTCTTGTAGCAGTTATATTGTCACTGAAATCTGACTCCACTTTTAAGTCGGTATTTTATTTTATAGTAGCTGTACTGTGTTTCTGGGGAATGGCTATATCAGGAACCAGAGGTGCTATGTTTGTGTTTGTTGGAGTTTTGTTTTATCTCTTGCTCACTAAGAACTTTAGGATATTCACACTTGGGTTTATTGTGATGGCTGCAATATTTTGTTTCTTACGGTTTACTTTCATCGGCCAGTCTAATTATCAGATACAAAGGATGAGAAGTGCAGTAAATCCCCAAAGTGACCCTTCTTTCAAAGTAAGGCTCGAAAACCAGAGAAAGTTAAAAGCTTATCTTGCATCGAGGCCAATAGGTGGCGGAATAGGTACAATTGGCTACTGGGGCAGCCGTTTCAGTCCTGGAACATTTTTAGCTGAAACACCTCCGGATAGTCACTATGTCAGGATTTGGGCAGAAACAGGAATCGTTGGATTGACGATTCATATACTTACTTTATTGTTTATTCTCGCAAGAGGTTTCTATCTTGTTTATAACCTTCGAAATCCTTACCTGAAACAGAAGATGATGGCTTTGTACGCTGGTGTATTTGGGATTCTTGTAGCGAGTTATGGTAATCAAGTTTTAGCTCAGTTTCCTACAATCGTGTTTTGGAGCATCTCCGTTGGTGTTATTTTTCTTGCTCCATCTTTGGATACTGACAAGACTTCTGATACTGTGAAGCCTGTAATGTATTGATCGGTATTGGGTTACAGGCTCTTTTTAACAATCTGTATTTTTAGTAAGTTTCTCTTAAAAGAACTCATTAACTAACGATGTAATAAGAGAATAGGTGGAACTGCGGATAGGATAATAAATTTTTTACAGATAATCTGATTCTTTATTCCTTACTAATTCTATGATACACATCAAGGTTGTGGGTTGGTATTATTAAATTTCATTTTGATATGAGAAATGTGAGAGAGGATATTTACCCGTTGGTCTCAATAGTAACAATAAATTATAATGGAGCTGATGTGACATGTGCACTTCTTGAATCTTTAAGGAAAATTACCTATCCCAATGTTGAAATCATTGTAGTGGATAATCATTCAAAAGAAGATCCTGGAGTTATAAAGGAAAGATTTCCAGAGATAAGGCTGATCAGAAATAAGAATAACAACGGTTTTGCTGGTGGCAATAATGTGGGTTTTAAAGCTGCTAAAGGTAAATACTTTCTTATGCTGAATAATGATACAGAAGTGGCTCCGGATTTTATGGAACCTCTTGTCTCCAAGTTGGAGTCAGACCCTGACGCGGGCGCAGCAACTGCAAAGCTGATATACTATCATAGTGATAGAAGAATTCAATTCGCAGGAAGTACTGCCATTAATCCTATTTCAGGGAGAAATAAATATATCGGTCAGCATGAAAAAGATAACGGGCAATATAACCATTGCTGCTGTACTCCTTATGGACATGGGGCTGCAATGATGATTCCAAGAAAGGTAATTCAGGAAGTGGGTTTAATGCCTGAAATGTATTTTCTTTATTATGAAGAGCTTGATTTTTGTGAAAGAATAAAAGATGCCGGATATACGATCTGGTTTGTGGGTAATTCAAATGTGTTTCATAAAGAGTCTGTGACAGTGGGTAAACTTAATCCTATGAAAATTTATTACCTTACCAGAAACAGGTTGTTGTTTATGCGCAGAAATGTAAAAGGATTAAAGCTCTATCTAAGCATGATCTATTTTACTTTTGTGGCGTTGCCAAAAAATTTATTGACTTATCTGTTCTCAAAGAAGGTAGATTTTGCAAAGGCTTTTATGAAAGGTTATTTATGGAATTTTAAGAATAAAGCATTATTGGAGAATAAAAGGATTAAACTTGAAGCCGCATGATTGCTATTAAAATTATACTATTAATTCTGTTTGTTTATTTATCGGTCTGTGTATTTTATGGATTTCTGTTCTCTTTAGCCGGAAGACTTGGTGGACTGCGAAGGTATAAATTACGGGAACCTTCGGGAAGATTTGCAGTGTTTATACCATCATATAAAGAAGATGAGGTAATTCTTAACTCAGCCAAGGAAGCTTTGAAACAAGATTATCCTCAGCATCTGTATGATGTCATAGTGATAGCAGATTCATTACAAAACAGCACATTGAATTTGTTGAAATCAATGCCTGTTAAAGTGATTGAAGTTTCCTTTGATAAAAGTACTAAGGCCAAGTCTCTTAATGTAGCTTTAAGTCAGCTCGATGAAAACGCATATGACTATGCACTCGTGTTAGATGCTGATAACATTATGAAAGCAGATTTTATAAGAAAATTAAATTCCGTTATTTCTGTTAAGGGCATAGGTGCTGTACAAGGGCACAGGGTCGCAAAAAATATGAATACTAATTTTGCCATACTGGATGCCGTGAGTGAAGAGATTAACAATCATATTTACAGAAGAGGTCACAGAGTTTTAGGACTTTCTTCCGGGCTTATTGGCTCAGGGATGGCTTTTCATTATAAGTATTTTAAGAACGTTATGGCTACCAATAATGCTATTGGAGGCTTTGATAAAGAACTGGAGCATAAGCTTCTCAGGGATAAAGTTAAAATTGAATATGTAGAAGATGCCTATATATTGGATGAAAAGGTTGAAAATGCTGAAGTGTTTCAGAATCAGCGCAGGAGGTGGATATCTGCTCAGTTGCACTATTTCAGAAAATATTTCTTTCAGGGGCTTTGGCATCTTATAACAAAAGGAAATATGGACTTCTTTGACAAAGCTTTCCAGCAATTTTTGGCACCAAGGGTCTTGCTTTTAGGAGTGACAGGTGTGACAGCAGTAGTATCCGCAATATTCGAATTTGCAACGGGGATTATAGCATTTCCTGGAGCGTTCTATTGGATAAGCTTGTTCCTTGTGCAGATGTTGGGCTTGACTATTGCAGTACCAGCTGAATTCTTTACTAAAAAGAATTTAAAGGCAATAGCACAGCTGCCTAAGGCTTTTATAGTTATGCTTTTGGTACTATTTAAATTAAAGGGAGCTAATAAAAAATTTATCCATACGCCTCACTCAGGAAGTTCGAAAGTATAGATATTAAGATTGGGTTTAATGTTTATGATAATCCTTCTTTTAATGGAGGATTATCATTTCTTAGTTCTTAATATCTTGTTTCATAAGTTTTGGTGATTCAGTAATATGTTGTTTTTTGAAAGTATATATAATTCCTGCTATCAATACAATACTTCCCAATAGTAACACTTTTATTTGAATGAAGTCATAAAGGATTCCGGCAAATAATCCTCCGAGAAAGAAAAATGATATGATGGTAAATCGAAGTTTTATTGATCTATATAACTTTTGTTTTTGATCTATCTCTGAATAAAAAAAAAGTTGAGAAAGTTCAATACCTAAATCAGTAAAGAGTCCTGTCAAATGTGTTGTTCGCACAGTAGCATTGCTTATTTTGGTAACCAGGGAATTTTGCAGGCCCATAGTAAAAAGTAATAATGTTGCAATAAGATTTGCATTGTTATCTATAAAGTTCTTGCTCAGTAGACCTGCAGATGTGAGAATAATACTCTCAAGGATAATTGGAACTATAAAGACAAATTTTGCACTTTTCCTCGAAAATATTTCTATCAGCAAGCCGGAAGCAAATGAACCTGAAAAAAAAGCAACAATAAATACAAAGTATAAGATTGTCTGAATTGTGTTCAACTTAAATGCTTCGTCAATAAAAAAAGCAAAATGACCTGTAATATTTGTAGTCAGTTTCGCTACTGATAAAAAGCCCGCAACGTTTACTATTCCTGCCACAAAGGAAAGTAGGGATGCAATCTGAAGATTATGTTTGAAGGTTCTTTCTCTTCCATGGTGAATAAACATTGCAAGCTAATTTTCGAGGTTATGATTTTCAAAATTGATCGTATCCTGCAATTTATTAAAAATACAAAGAAAGGGAAATGTATAGCCATCACACGTCAGGAAGAATAATAACTTTATATTTTTCTCCTCTACATTTTCCTTTAGCACTCTTTCTCCTAATCTGTTATATTATTTCTTTTTCCAGTATATCTTACTAATTCTCAACTTATCGTCGTCTGACTTGATCCTTATGTAATACATAGATTCAGAAAGGTTAAATGGCACGAGATTTATTTCAATTGTATTATTATCAGTAAAAGTATATGAATTGACAGGAGTACAATTACCATTCATATCGACAATTGCTATTTCTGGATTATTGGAAGCTATTTCAGGTATGGTTAATAAAAGCTTGTCAGAAACTGGATTGGGATATGCATTTAACTTATTGTCTGAAAATATACTGGGAATATTGCTTAGTGGAATTGGAGGTTGTCCGGTTTCGTATTCTGTTTGAGGTTTAGAGCTCCATTTTATATTGATAAGTTTGGTGGTATCCTCATTGTTATAGCTAATGAAACTAACGTTATCTTCAGTGATTATTTTAGCAATATTTTCATCAGTGTTTAAGTTAAGGGAAAGCTGGTATCTTCTTTGGTCAGGCATTTCTGAAAGATCAAGATAAAGTATTAACGTGTCTCCATATTGTTCTGTAATTGGTCTAGCACAGTTACGGGTCTGTATATATTCATAAACTTCCTGAAGTGGAGCCATATACATATTGTCCTTTCCCTTTATACCGAATCTTTGTTCAAGACTGTTCATGTAGTTTTCAAAAGTTGGATAAGCAATACTACCTCCTTGAAGAACTTCGCCCACCTGATGAGTAAAAGCTGAATACCAGATATGATTATCAGGTGAACTTTGAGCATCTATCTCGTCTAATTTACTAATGTATCTATTCAGATTAACTTCATCCAAAAATTGTCTGAACATTTCATAATGCTTAAGATTTTTAAGAGTATCGGTTTTTATACCATTAATGCCTTTATAAAATTTCTGGTTATAAATTGATTTCATACCCAGCTTTATCGCAGGCTCAGCATATCCGGTGTCTCCTCCTGGTATTACAAAATGTGTCATCGTAATATTTGTCTTATCATATACATATTTTATGTTTTGTGATATCTGGTATTCATAGTCGGTGTCCGGGCCTGTTTGATGTGAAAAACTATGATTGAGGACATCCCAGTCACTTTGATACATTATCTTCAGCTCATCCCATGTCATGTCTTCATTGTTCTTTTTTACGTGATTGTCGTCTCCTCTCCCGTTGGTACTACACATGGCTATGCCAAGTTTAAAAGGAATGCTATTGCCACAACCGTCAGAAAAGAATAGTCCGGGGAAATCTCTATCGAGTTTATAATTTTTACCTCCATTCACCAATGGATAGGCATAATCATAAGCACAGGCTTTTCCGTCATCCAGTGTGAAACTAAAGGCGAAAGCTTTATTATACATTAGAGGACATTTTGTAAGACTATAAGATAAAGGTTTGGAGTTGAATATGATTGTTATTTTAGCTCCAGTTACCTTTTCGGTGGAGCTTATTCTTCTTAATAGATTACTATTCCGCGTAAGCCTTTTATTATTTGATTTCTTATTAAGCACTACTTTTGATAAATATTTTTTTGTGGTATCTCTTGATGATGCTTTTACCAGAAAATAAAACATTGAGGGGAAAAGCAGAAACAGTAAAATACAAATTGTTATTTTTCTTTCGCTGAATAACATATGATTAGAGAATTGAATTTAATGCGTTTAACTGCTAAGGGTAGAAGAAGTTTGTAAAACTTTTTAATGGAATAGTTGCATGTGATTTCGGTGACTTATTATTTAGATAAGATCTGTTAAGAATAAGACGATGAATGGAAATCAAAAAGTTTTGAATTTATTGGTGAGGAATAAAAAAAAAATTTGAAAAAAGAACCTTATTGAAATTAAAAAGGCAGATGTATTACCTGCCCTTTTTAATGATTAACTCTAATTATTGTTTAATAAATTTAAGCGTTGCTGATTTCGCATCTCCATTAAGTAGTTGCATGAAATATACACCAGGCTCCAGATCTGATACATTTACTGGAAAATCCAATCCGCTATTTGCAGAGCCCACTGTTGTTTCCTTTATCGACTGACTCATACTGTTGAAGATCTTAATACTACAGTTTTGATTGGTTTTATCTTTCAAACTGATATTGATAATATCTTTAGTAGGGTTTGGATATGCAAGTATATCAGAAGCAGAAGAGGAATTATTCCATTTGATTGAAGAGATAATTGAAGGCTCAACTTCAATATAATCCCATGTAGCGTTGAAAGTTGAATTAGCGTTTCTGGATGTTGAGATGATACCTACTGCCAAAGATGTGTCTGATCTTTGTATTGCTCCTTTGGTTTTTCCTGAAGCTATGACTGGATCAAAGCTATAAGCAGTCTTACCGATCTGATATCTAGGATAGACGGTTGCGGTAGCAGGATCTATATGAAACTGGAAAACAATAGCTTCTGATGGGATAGTTGCTGTTGGGAGATCATTTTGAACTGTTGTTGCTTTACCATTTACTTCTGTAACTAATGCAATACCTCCTTTACCCCCGTTAGAGTTAATAACAAGTTTGATATAGTTATCTTGATCGCCATTTCCGATAAATATTCCCTGAGACTGTTCATCTATAGGAGTTTCTGCATTAAAGTAGCTTGGAAGTATGGCTGCTGAAACTACATATGTTCCTGAATTTTTATCTGCGTTTACACCGAACTGAAATCCATTCATCTGTGTATTGATATCTTCAAATGCATCACCAGGTGTAACTCCTTCAAGAGTGAGTGCTCCGGCAGCACCTCCTGCAATCATATTGTAAGGGTCATACAAATTAAGATAATCAGTTTTGTAGTTGGTCATCAATCCAGTAAAGCCAAGGCCAAAGAAACCTGTACCCGGATCATAGTTGAACAATGCATAATGTGTTGGAATGGTAGTAGAGGAACCATTATCCTTATCTCGTACATAAAGATCTACAATATCTTTGATTCCATCATTGTCATCATCGTCATCAAGTAAGTCACCCTTTAAGTCTGCGTCAAAATCAGTTGGTTTATCTGCCCCATTGCAAGGATCTGTTCCAGTTTTGGTTTCCTCATCATTTGAGTAGCCATCCTGATCATCATCATTAGGGGAGTTAGGGCCGCTGTTACATTCTATTGCAGCGCCTGGCTCAAAGATATCTATCCTGCTTTTGCCCCAGCTTGCAATCCAGATACTGCCTTCAAATATTTCACCATCTGCTTGCGCTGTAATGTCAAGTGGTTTTGCATCTCCGATTGACCATCCTTTATCCAGATTAACTCTGTTGGGTTTTTTGCTATTGAGAATTACCTTAGGATCATCTGATGTTTTTATTCTGAAAATATCTCCTTCATATCCAACAGCTAATATATCGCCATACATGCTGTTTCCCGAGTAAAGGTATTCACACATGCCATTGGTAGATTGTTCAAAGTATATTAATGATTTATCTGCAGTAGTGCCTGCGTCATAATAATCAGCTTCCCTGATATCTTTCATGCTTTCTGGAACAGGAGGCCAGTCAATAGGAAGAGGAAAGTTTGGATCAGAATTATCATTTCTCCATTTGCTACCATGAACTGAATCATTTGTGAATAAACCAGCTCCTGAAGGGTTAGCTCTTATAGGTGTTGGATGTCCTGCATAATATTCACCTGGTTGATATGTATTAATATTACCAATATATTCTAAGCCATCGAAGTTACCGACTGTCAAAGAACCTGGCTCACCTGCAGGATACTTATTGGTAACTGTTCCGTTTTCTTTTACTGGATACCCACCCCAGTTTCTGTTAGGTCCGTTATCTATACTATAGACTCTGCCACTTCTTGAAGGGTGTTTGGTAACTACTATGTCATAAGGATTTCTAAAACCTCCTGCATAAATCTGAACCGGCCCGCCAGGAATTATCTTTGTCTGGTTAAGTCCGTCATTTCCTCCCCAAGGATCAAAGATATCTGTACCGTCTGGCTTATTAGATCTTGTGGGGTCATCCAAAGTTGGTATGTCATATTTGTAGGGATTCTTACCAGTGGAGTCAGTCAAAGTGGGCAACGCTTCAATTGTTGCCAGATCCACTTCAAGTATGGCAGCGCTAAGGGCATATTCTGTAATGTATGTCCACAAAGCTGATGGAGCTCCAGAGTTTGTTCCTCCTCCCTGACAAACTAAAAGTTTATTCCCGTATTTTACTAGTCCGTTTGTTGCATGGTTTTCTTCAGATCTTGGAAGGCCTCTTACAAGATCTATCTTTTTCCACTGTCCACTTTCTT
Organism: Sporocytophaga myxococcoides DSM 11118; assembly: GCF_000426725.1. Taxonomy (NCBI): domain Bacteria; kingdom Pseudomonadati; phylum Bacteroidota; class Cytophagia; order Cytophagales; family Cytophagaceae; genus Sporocytophaga; species Sporocytophaga myxococcoides. Next base: position 154,995 of record NZ_AUFX01000005.1, read on the forward strand.
TGTATAATTTTGAAATTACACCTGAGTTGGTGCAAAGGTTAACATCTCCAAAGCTACCAGCTCCAATACGGGAATCGCTGGATGTTATATATATAATTGGATTAGTGGCATCTCCTTCAACTAATATTCCGGTTACTTGCCTTTTTTTTCCCGGGGCGTATGTGCCATCGTCATTATGGTTGGGAATGTCTCTGACTAATGTAATAGTTTCAGTACTTGTAGCTGTATAGTCATTAGGGCCGTTACGCTGGATTGTTGCAATTTTTATCTGCCCATCCTGCTGTGCTATATATAATTTACCATCCGGACCAAATTGCAGAGAAGTAGGATTATTTAAGTTTATATTTTTTAACTGACTATTTGTAAAATTCTGGCCAAATACACTGACCAGATTAATCAGGGAGCATATCAGAATTGATGATGCTGTTCTTAAAAAGCTGTACAAATTTTTCATGGTGTAGGTATTATTGACATAAAAAATAACTGAATAAACAGACCAGTGTTTATTGATAAATGTCAATTTTGATGGATAGTTATCAGTCTATCGTGTAGAAAACTGGATTATTAATAAGTTTGATAAAAAAATAAAGATGAGTTTTCTATTAATGAAGAACCCATCTTTATGTAAATCAGATATATCTACTTCTTGATAAATTTTATTGTTGCAGAATGTTCCTGACTTTCTGAAATTAATTGAAAATAGTAGATCCCGCTTGGATAATCTCCCATTTTAATTCCATAATCATCGCTGCCTGGAGTAAAGTTTATAATTCTTTCATCAACTTGCTGACATAAGTTATTGAAAATTTTTAATGTGTAGTTCTGCGAAGATTCTTCATTGATATTGAGATGAACAAAGTCACTGGATGGGTTTGGGTATAAGTTTATATTTTTTGATTTGGCACCATTGTGCCAGAAGTTTATTGAAGTGATGTCTCCGGGATTGACTTCAATGTAATCCCAGGTTGCACTGAATCTTTTACTGGAGCCCCTTGATGTCGCAATGAGCCCTACAGCTAAAGCAGTTTCTTCGTTCTGTATCGCAGTAGCTAACTTGCCCGTTATCTGAATTGGATCAAAGCTATACATTGCATTATCTATTTTATATTTAGGATAAATTGTGTTTGATGCTGGGTCAATGGTGAGGTAAAAGACGATATTGGTTTGAGGAATGGCTCCCGGCAATGCATCTTCAATACTGGTAGCAACACCATCTTTTTCTGTCAACAGTTCAATTCCTCCGGCACCTCCATTTGCGTTTAATGAAAGTTTAACATAATTATCCTGATCACCTGTACCTATGAACATCCCCTGTGATTGAAAATCTTCAGGAGTTCCGGAGCTAAAGTAATTGGGAAGGATCCCTGTTTTTACAGTGAATATTCCCGTGTTTTGGGTAGTGTTTATACCAACCTGAAATGCATACTGTTGGTTGTTATTTCCTTGATAAGCATCACCTTCTGGAATTTCTTCTACTGTGAGCGCTCCGATTGCTCCTCCAGCAATAATATTATTACTATTATAGAGAGCACTGTAATCGGTTGTTCCATTTGACATTAATCCTGTTAGTCCCACTCCAAAAAAGCCTGTACCAGGATCTGCATTGGTAAGATTAAATATTTTGGGAATATTATTTTGTAATCCATTTTGATTATCCAATGCGAAGAAATCCTGATTGTCAAGGATGCCATCATTATCATCGTCATTATCCCACTTGTCACTTATTTTGTCGCTATCATTGTCTGATGGGGCATCAGCAGCATTACATGGATCTGTTTGGTTGTCATTTTCTTCTGCATTGGAAAATCCATCGTTATCATCATCTGCTGTGGGTACGGTATTACTGCATACAACTGTTGCCGGTTCGAATACTTTTATTACGTTTGCAGAATAAACAGCAACCCATATTGTTCCTTCATAAATTTCTCCATCTCCTTGTGAAGTAACATCCAGAGCTTTTCCTTCAAGCGCACTTCCAAGAGGTTTGTCTAAATTTAATCTGGTAGCATCTTTATTGTTAAGCACAGCGTCTCCTGTTGCATTAAGTTTTATCCTATACAAATTTCCGTCAAATCCGGCAGCAAGAATATCACCATATAGTGCATTGCCTGAATATCTGTATTCACAGATACCATCAGTAGAATTGTCAAAATAGAGCAGTGCTTTATCTGCATCAGTTCCGGCTTTTCTATATTCGCTTTGCCTTGGATCTGCAACTGGAACCGGAGGCCAGTCTGAAGGTAATGGTAATGAGGCATTGCTGTTGTCATTACGCCAGCCTGCACCACTAGGTGAATTGGTATATAAACCTGCACCTGAAGGGTTTGCCCTTATTGGATTTGGATGACCTCCATAAAAAGAGCCAGTAACATAAGTGTTCATATCTCCAATAAATTCCAAGCCATCATAGTTGCCGACATCCTGTGATCCGGGCTCTGAGGATGTATATTTGTTAGTTGCATTTCCATTTTCAAGAGTAGGATTGCCTCCCCAGTTTTTGTTGGGTCCATTGTCGATGGAGAAAATTTTTCCAGCTTTGGAAGGATGTTTCAATACCAATATATCATAAGGGTTTCGGAAACCTGAAGCAAAAACCTGAACAGGACCATTGAGAACTATCTTTGCCTGATTTAATCCATCGTTACCTCCCCATGGGTCATTTTGATCGGAACCATCTGTGTTATTAGGCCTTGTCGGGTCATCAAGGGTAGGTATATCATATTTATAAGGGTGTTTTCCTGTGGGGTCCTGCTTATCCGGAAGGTTTTCAACAACGTTTAAATCTACAGAAAGGATAGCAGCTGAAAGTGCATACTCGCATATATATGCAAATACATTTGAGGGAGCGCCCGCATTTGTCTGGCCACCCACTGCAACTAACATTATTTTTTTACCATTCCCTTCATAGAGATATATTCCATTGGTGGAATGTGTTTCCTCTGATCTGGAAAGCCCTCTGACAAGGTCTACTTTAGTCCATGTATTTCCGGTTTTGGTCAATTTGGATAATACTCCGGAATTAGTGCAAAGATTGATGTCACCATTGCTTGCTCCACCAATCCTGGGATCACTGGATACAACATATAGTATAGGATTATCAGAAGTTCCGGCAACAGTAAGGCCGGTAACAAGTCTTTTAGGTGAAGGCTGCGCCAGCATTGTGCCATCATCATTGTGATTTGGTATTTCTTTTACAAGGGTTATAGTTTCAGATCCCGTTACTGAATAATTGTTCGCTGACGTTCTGTTAATTGTCAATACCTTTATAGAACCATCCTGTTGCGAGACATAAAGTTTACCATCTGGTCCGAATTGAAGAGATGTAGGTGTAATAACTCCTGCATTCTGAAGGGTACTTGATGTAAAACTCTGACCAAATGCAAAAAACTGATTTAGAAATAGGAGCAAAGTAGCAGTGAAGATTTTTTTCGGAAATGAGCATGTATTTTTCATGTCGAATAACTAATAATTTCAGTACTTAACTGAAGTGTTAGCTCAGTGTTTATGCATTTAAACAGACAAGGGAGAAAGAATAAAATGTATATTCTTTCTCCCTTAGACTTAAGGTGTGATGATTTAATATTTAGTCCCTGATAATCTTTATCGAAAATTTTTCAGAAGTTTTTTCAGAAATTATATTTACTATGTAAAAGCCCTTGGAAAATTCATTAAAGTTTATGATTTGGCTATTGTATCCTGTTATTACTTTGTTCCCGGTGCTGTTTAATATTTCCCAATATAAAGTTTCCCTATTATGTTCATCAATCAGATGGAGATAATCTTTTACCGGATTTGGATAAATTGTTATACCTGTAAGTTTATTTTTTATTGAAGCTACATCTCCTAGTTCTTCACCATATACGCCTATTGATGCGGGGTTATTAATACCGGAATGATCTATATCAATGAATGATGATTTAAATCCAGCTTCTATTGGAGAAAAGCAAAGGTCCAAGGGAAGGTTGCTTTGAGGAGTGATGATATGTGGGAATGTGAGGTTGGTTGAAAAACAAAAATCCGGACAATTCTCCCTTATAGAAATTCCATTGATCTGAATATTCCTCGATGTTGTATTTGAAAGGTTAACCCTTAATGTTTTGCTCGGAACAAGATTGTCAACTTTCCCGAAGTTTATTGAATCGGGAACTGTAAGCACTATTTGTTCTTCGACAGAAGGGTCATGATATATTTCCTGATTTGCAAGTTCTGTAGCTCCATTTCCTCCGCTGGTTTTACTTCCTGCTGCAATATAAATTTTGTTATTGTATACAATTGCCTGAGTTGCATGTCTTCCGCTATCAAGGGGAGCAAGTGTTTTCCATGTTTTGGTTGTGAGGTTCAGAGCTTCTGTCTTATTGAAAGCAAGGTTGTTAGATGTCCCAGGACCTTCTCCTCCGATAACAAGTAGTTCATTTCCCAATATCACCGATGAGCATCCTGCTCTTGGGGTTGGGATATTATTGGGCCAGCTTTCCCATGTCTGACTTGCAAAGTCAAATACATCTATTGCTGCAACTGTAAGGTTGTTCGTCTGTCCCGTAGCGAGAGAAGAAGTTCTCCCTCCTGTAAGGTAAATTTTTCCACTATGAGTAACAGCTTGGAAATGATCTCTGGCATTAGGTGCATCTGGCATTATTTTCCATTCGTTCGTCTGGGGGTTGTATTCGTCAAACCATGATACAAAGCCGCTGTTGTGACCATTTATTATACCTCCTGCAATGTAAAATTTATCACCATAAACAACTACTCCTGCAGATCCTCTTCGTCTTTCCACTGGGATGATAGGCCCTTCAGACCAAGTGTCAGTAGCTGGATCATAAATATATATCCTGTCTACCGGAGTTTCAGAAGGGTAATTTCCTGTAAATGCGTTTACTATAAAAATTTTGTGCTTGTATGCAACAGCTTGAAAATGGTGTATTTCCAACGCTTTTGTCGGGGCGTCTGGGGAAGGAGGCAAAGTTGTTCCTTTAATCCAATCTTTTGTTGAAGGGTCATAAATATTTACATATTTATCTAATCCTAATCTTCTCCCACCTATAAGATAAAATTTACCATCACATTCGACATACCCACATTCATGTCGGTGTATTAGATCTGGGTCACCCGATTCTATTTCCCAGTGGCCTGTATCCTGGCAGAATGATTTGTTGAAGAATAAAAGTATGTAAAGGGAAATGCTAAAAAGCAATTGTAAATTTATTTTCATACCAATGAATTATATTTTGTATAAATATGTTCGCTTTGTTTTTTTCTGAAAAAATGTAAAAAGCCCTGAGTAATTAAGGGCCTATCTAAATTGTTAGTTGAATTAAAATTTCTTTGCTTTCTCTTCTTCTATATTTATCTCTCCTTTGGCAGTGAAATAAATTCCAATTCTGGATATTTCTTTTTTTGCTCTGTTATAAAGAGCTTTTCCTAAGGATCCATCATCCATTAATCTTCTGTCGCTGGTCCAAACCCTTGCAAGGGGGGATTCAACCAAATGAAGATCACCTTTTCTTGTAAGACACATAGCCATCCAGCCATCTTCACTTCTTTTGGTGACCTTTCGGTTAAGCTGATGATAAAAACCTCCTACTTCAAGAGCATCAGCTTTGCGATAGGCAAAATTAAAACCCATAACGTTTACACATTCTCTTTGCTTTCTTTTTAGTGCAAAGAAGGCATTAGCTGCGGTTTCGTATAGTCCTAAAGTCAATCTATTATTCTCATCCCCGGGTATAAATGAATACGTCCCATAGCTACAGGATACAGTGGGATTGTGTAATGGTGCAATAATAGTATCAAGCCACTCAACGGGATATATAGAGTCTGCATCTGCATTAGCAATAAGAGGAGCTTTTGCTGCTTCAAGTCCGCCTTGTCTGGCATAGCTGATCCCTTGGTCTTTGACAAAGACTGAACGCACACCACATTTATCCAATATTTCCTGTGTTCTGTCTTTTGAATTGTTATTTGCAACTATCAATTCAGTCCGATAACTGGTTTTTAATTCTGAAAGGGATGACAGAGTTCTCAGGATATTCTTTTCTTCATTATATGCCGGAATTACAATAGTTACTTCCGGATCGTCTTGATGGAACCTTTTTAACTTTTCTTTGATTTTATCTACTACCTGAAGGGAATATAGATCATTCTCTTTGAATTGAATATTATTATGCCTGTATACCCAAGACGGCATTGTAAATCTTGACATAGTTATTTTATATGTTTTAATAAAATAAAAGGAAGACTAAATCTCCTGTTAAAAATAGAACTGAATCAGAAGTGATAGTGTTTAGACAAGAACAAATAATAAGAAGCTCAACAGGTATTAATAAATTAAAAATCAGCTTATAGGAACAACCTCTACTTTTATGGAAGTCCCGGTGTAATCATATAAAATCATACCAAACCGGCTTCATAAATAAATCTCTAATATTTAACTAAATAAATTTCAAATGAGACGATCCAGTATTTTGATGGCATTATGTGCCATAGGTATTTCTTTTGCCTCTTGTAAAAAGGAACATGACATTGAAAATGTTAAACCTTCTATGGCTGTAAGTGACAGCGCAGGAGTCGAAGGATATGCATGTACCTATACCATAAAGGCCAATCAACCTATTGTAGATGGAAGTACCCTTAATATTCCAGCAGGAAGTGTAGTTTGTATAGAAGCAGGTACAAGAGGACCGCTTGTTCTTAAAAACTTCTCAGGACAACCTGGTAAACCAATTACCTTTGTTAATGGGAATGGGAAAGTTACAATACAGTGTTCATCAAGTAATGGATACGGTTTGAAACTTGCCAATTGTAAATATGTAAAAGTTGCCGGTAATGGTTCTTCTGATCAATACGGAATTCATGTAACTGGATCTCATATTGGTGTTAGCTTTGAAGCATTGTCTACAAATTGGGAAATCTCTAATGTAGAAATTAGCAAAATAGGATTTGCAGGTCTGATGGGAAAAACAGATCCTTCCTGTGATCCGGCTACATGGAGAGGAAATTTTACAATGAGAGATGTATCTGCTCATGATAACTATGTTCACGATGTAACAGGAGAAGGTTTCTATGTTGGAAACTCATTCTATCAGGGAGGAAGAAATCTTTCTTGTGGAAATATTGCTCCCCACAGTATTGAAGGAGTTAAAATCTATAACAACAAAGTGTATAACAGTGGTTGTGAAGGTATTCAGGTCGGATGTGCTATCAAAGGCTGTGAAATCTATAACAACTCAATAGAAAACTTTGGTAAAGATCCATTTGCTGCAAACCAGAACAATGGCCTTCAGATAGGTGAAGGAACAGGTGGTCTGTGTTATAATAACACAATCAAAAACGGTCCGGGTAATGGTATCATCTGTCTTGGTTATGGTGATAATGTTGTATACAACAACTTAATTATAAACGCAGGAGCTTTCGGTATCTTCACTGATTCAAGATTTACACCGGGACAGTTTTTTAAGTTAGCTAACAATACTATTGTTAATAGTGGTAAAGACGGTATAATGGTTTATTCAGAATCTATTCCGATGAATTATGTAGTAAATAACATTATTGCGGCACCCAAAAATGGTAAGTTTGTCACAACAAGAAGTGGTAGTGTAAAACTCACATCTTCCAATAACCTTAATGCGGCTACTGTTGGTGAAGTTAAATTCTTGAATCCTACAGGAAACGATTACAGAATAGCTTCTGGCTCACCGGCGCTTGATAAAGGTTTGAATACATCATCATATGGTATTGCTTCTGACTTTGGAGGTGGAAGAAGACCAAATGGAGTAGCATATGATATCGGAGCATTTGAAGGAAGTGGTTCTTCACTTTCAAATAACACTCCAACAACTCCAACAAGTCCGACGGCTCCAACAAGTCCGACAGCTCCAGCAGCTCCAACAACAGGAACTGCTCAGGTTACAAGCTTAACTCTTGTAAATGCAAATACAGGAAAAGACATCATGACTATATCTAATGGTGCAAAGATAAGCTATAGTGCGCTTGGTACGAATAAAATAAACGTTCGTGCAAATACATCAACAGGAACGAAAAGCGTGATTTTTAAGTTTGATGGAGTAAATGTAAGAACTGAAAGTGGCGCGCCATTTACCATGTATGGCGATGCAGGAATAGGAAACTACAACCCATGGACACCAGCATATGGAACACATACTATTACTCTGGTTCCATATACTAAAGAAGGAGCTTCAGGAACAGCAGGAGCTTTGTATACAGTATCAATTAATGTAGTAAGCTGATAAGTAAATCATAATCAGTAAGAGGTGTTCGGAAGCCTCTATTTTTAAGAGGCTTCCGGATATTTCATTAAAAAGATATTCCAAAATATAATTTTCATAAAATAATAAAGTTTTTAAAATGTATGAAATGGAGCTCAGAACAGCAATATGATATTAGTTACTCCGTTTCTTAATTATACAAACCAAAGATGTAAAGTATAATTTGTCAATACTATTTTCCATTAAATCTCAAGTACCTATAAGTAAAACCTCTACTTTTTATCGCGTTCAAGGCAGTTAATTTCTGCGCAGAAACAATAAGTAATTCGCCCCGTGCTGGAAAAGCACCTTATTAAACAATCGATTGGCCTTTGATTCCGGTAAAATTCAAACAAATCTTTTGTACTCTTAACAAAACACATTAAAAATGAAAAGATCGAGTATTTTGATGGCCTTATGTGTCATGGGTATTTCTATTACCTCCTGTAAAAAAGAACATGATGTCACCAAAAATAATGCAGCTGAAAGTAGTTTAGCAGCTGTTCAAGGTTATTCATGCGTCTATACAATTAAAACAAGTCAATCAGTAGTTGACGGAAGTACGCTTAATCTTCCTGCGGGAAGCGTTGTATGTATCGAAGCTGGTACCAGAGGCCCGCTTTGGTTGAAGAATTTTCAAGGCCAGGCTGGCAAACCAATTACCTTTGTAAACTCAAACGGTAAAGTGACTATCAGTGCATCCAGCAGCAATGGTTATGGTTTGAAATTTTCAAATTGTAAATATGTAAAAGTAGCCGGAAACGGATCTGATGATCAGTATGGTATCCATGTAAAAGGTTCACACATAGGTGTTACTTTTGAAAGCCTGTCTACCAACTGGGAGATCTCTAATGTAGAAATCAGCAACATTGGCTTTGCAGGTTTAATGGGGAAAACAGACCCTACTTGTGATCCTGCAACTTGGAATGGAAACTTTGTCATGAGAGATTGTTCTATTCATGACAACTATGTTCACGATGTTACTGGTGAAGGTTTCTATGTTGGTAACTCATTCTATGCTTCAGGAAGATCTCTATCATGTGGAACTATTACACCTCACACTGTAGAAGGGCTTCGTCTGTACAAAAACAAGGTTGTTAACTCTGGCTGTGAAGGTATTCAGGTTGGTTGTGCAACAAAAGGATGTGAGATTTTCGATAATACTATTGAGAACTTTGGTAAAGATCCATTTGCTGCTAATCAGAATAACGGTCTACAGTTAGGTGAAGGTACTGGAGGAAAATGTTACAATAACATTATCAAAAATGGTCCAGGTAACGGTATTATCTGTCTTGGATACGGTGATAATGTTGTGTACAACAACGTAGTACTTAATGCAGGTGCATATGGTGTATATTGCGATACTAGATACACTCCTGGGCAAGCATTCAGCTTCATCAACAACACAATTGTCAATAGTGGATCAGATGGTTTCATGATTGCTGCCGGAAAGATATCGATGAATAATGTTATCAATAACATCATCGTAAATCCTAAAACAGGTAAGTATATCAATACCAGAAACAGTGCTAAAGTAACTGACAAAAATAACTATACGACAATGAATATTGCTGATGTTAAGTTTGTGAATGCTACTGGTGGTGACTATCGTCTTGCTGCAGGTTCTCCTTCAATTGATAAAGGTGCTGATGTTTCTTCATTCGGTGTAACTTATGACTTATCTAACACAGCAAGACCTACTGGTGGTACATATGATATCGGAGCTTATGAAGGTACATCTTCTGGAACTTCAGTTCCAAATCCAGGTACTGGAACAGGCGGTGGTACAACTCCAACTGATCCAGGAACAGGTGGCGGTACAACAAATCCTCCAACTACTCCAACTCCTGGTGTTTCAAAAGTAACAAGCATCACTCTTGTTAATGCCGATACTGATAAAGATATCATGACTTTAGCGAATGGTTCAGTTATTGATTATTCTAAAATCGGTACTAAAAACATCAATGTAAGAGCGAATGTTGCTTCAGGATTTGCAGGAAGTGTTCAGTTTAAATTAGATGGTGCTGTTGCTGCTACAGAAAGCGCTGTTCCTTTAACTTTATTCGGGGATGCAGGTACTGACTATAAACCAGGTACATTTGCAGCAGGAAGCCATAAATTGTCTGCGACTGATTATTCTAGCGCAAGCGCTCAGGGAACTGTTGGTGGAACTATTGAGGTATCTTTCACTGTAACTAACGGAGAGGTAGTAACAACTCCTCCAACAACTCCAACTCCTTCAACTGGTAATTCTATTGTTAGTTTCACATTGATCAATTCTGAAACCAATAAAGAAATTGCAACTATTACCAATGGAGCAACTATCAGCCTTTCAGCTCTTAATACAAGCAAGATCAATATTAAGGCTAATACAGGAAGCGATGTGAAAAGTGTTGCTTTCAAAATGGATGGTAAATCAGGCAGAATCGAAAGCGAAGCTCCTTATGCTATAGGAGGAGATTCTAACGGAGATTATGCTGCTTATTACCTTGCCCTTGGAAACCACACTGTATCAGCAACTCCTTATACCCTAGCTGGGACTAAAGGTATTGCAGGAGCTGTATTGTCAGTGAATTTCAATCTTGTGAAATAATCAAGCTTAAAAAAAGTTAAACTTAAATACCCGGCCTTGCCGGGTATTTTTTTTATTAATATTTTTAAACAAATGTTTTCTTATTTCTTTTTTTATCTAAATACTTTATAATGATAATCAGATTGATTCTTCTCCTAACCTTTCTATTCCTTTTCGGGCAATTCAATTTTGAACAACCTTCATGTCACTGTGATTTTACCCTGGCACCGGAAACAGAACAGATTAACGGATTTAAAACTCATGTAAAGCCAGGTGATATTATTTGTATTATGGCAGGTAAAAGAAAGAATCTTCAACTTATTAATATACAAGGAGATTCTCTCAATTTTGTAAAGGTCATTAATTGTGGAGGAAGGGTTGAAGTTGCTAATATGGAGTTAGGTTATGGAATAAAATTGGACAACTGTCATTATATACAACTTACAGGTACTGGGGATGATAAGATTAAATATGGTTTTTTAATTGATTCCACCAAAAAAGGAGCAATGGGAGTGATGGTGGGTAAAGGAAGTTCAGATTTTGAAATAGACCATTTGGAGATAAAGCATAGTGGTTTCGCTGGTATCATGGCAAAAACTGACCCGGAATGTGATGGCAGTTATACCAGAGGTACCTTCATACAGAAAAATGTATCTATTCATCATAATTATATTCATCATGTGAATGGTGAAGGACTTTATGTGGGAAACTCTTTTTATACTGGTTGGAATGGAAATAAAAAATGCCCTGATACCCTTCTATTTCCTCATGAGTTAAAGAATATAAAAATTTATGACAATAAAATAGAGAATACTAAATGGGATGGTATACAACTTGGATGTGCAGTAAGCAAATCGGAAATTTATAATAACAGTATTGATAGTTTTGGTCTTGCTAATATTGGATCTCAGAGAAATGGTATTCAAGTAGGACTTGGCACAACTGGCCTTGTATATAACAACCGTATAATAAATGGAAAAGGCAATGGTATTATAGTTCTTGGGCTAGGAGATAATATTATTTACAATAATCTTATTTCTGACTGCAGTGAATTCGGCATTTTCTGCGACAATAGAGAAGTAAGAGATTCCTCAAAAATTATTTTAATCAATAATTCTATTTTAAATCCTAAAATGCAAGGGATTAAGATGTCAAATGAATTAACCGATAATTACATCCTAAATAATTTGATAATAAGAACTGGAGAATATGGTGATAAGAAAGATTATTTCATATCCTTTGGTGATAAGGCTGTAGCCAAGACTGAAGGAAACTTTACTTCAAATAAAAAATCATTGATTAAACCTTTGCGTGAAAATAATTTTGTTTCTGATGTTGTTCAAAAGGGAAAACATCAGGATGTTTTTTCTGTTGACAAAGACATAAATGGAAAAGCCAGAAGGAAATCCGGATCCCCTGATCCAGGTTGTATTGAATTCTGATTTTTTTTATTCCAGGATTATTCATATCCTCTGTGTATAAAGGCTTACGGAGATTTTAAAAACAAATAAAGTGAAGTTGAGATTTTTTAAATATGGAAAAGCTCAACCGCACTTTATTATATTTATTGAATGCAGTATTTTTTTCATTTATCTGTTCTGGCTTTTGTTATGGAGCATCAGGATGTGACTGCGACTTTACCATTGAAGAAAATATTCAATATGTAGATGGTAATGCTTTAAAGATTACGCCCGGATCTATAGTTTGCATCAAATCGTCTGTAAAAAAATATTTAGGTTTTGCCAATATACATGGGACTGCAGAAAATCCGGTTACAATTATTAACTGTGGCGGAAAGGTAACAGTCAAGAATAATGATTGGTATTATGGAATCAGAGTAAACAGCTGCTCCCATTTCAGACTTACTGGTACAGGTGATTCTAAATCAACATATGGTTTTGCAGTATTGCAAACAGGAGAACAGATACCTGGAATTTCTATAGGAATGCTATCAACCGATATGGAGATCGATCATGTCGAAATTGCAAATACTGGCTTTGCCGGAATACTTGCAAAGACAGATCCTGATTGTAGTGGTATTCCTAATAGAGGTAATTTTATTCAGACAAATACCTTTATTCACGATAATTATATTCATAATACTAAAGGTGAAGGTGTTTATCTCGGTTTTCCTCATTACCGCGGAGTCGTAAAGGATTGTAACGGAGCATCTATAAGGGTTTTGCCTCATGATCTGGCAGGAGTAAGGGTTTATGATAATATCATCGAAAACACTGGCAGAGAAGGTATACAAGTCGGATGTGCAACAAGCGATGTTAAAATTTATTCTAATAAGATTGAAAATTACGGCACTATCAACGAGAAATTTCAATCTGCAGGAGTACATCTCAGTACAGGTACCACAGGTGAGTTATATAATAATATGATATCTGATGGCAGTGGGCCAGGTTTATGGCTTAATGGTGCCGGAGATAATTTTGTATATAATAATATCTTTACTGGAATAGCTAAGAACGGAGAGATGGCAATGCTGCTGGAAGATAGTATGGTGACTCAAGGTAAAGGATATCATATAATTAATAATACAATTCTTTCAGAAGCTTCCTCAGGTGTCGTCTTGAATAATAACTTCAATAGTGTAGGAAATGAATTTATCAATAACATTCTCGTGACTTCAAGAGGGGATAGTTATTTCAATGTTGCTAATCCTGATTCATGGAGAGAGATTGCAAATATTAAATCAGAGAATACAGATGAACTTTATCTTGATGGTTTTAAACTGTCTGATAAATCGCCTATGGTAGATCTGGGAATAGAAGTTCCTGGATTGCCTGTACCTGATGATTACGAAGGGACTAAGAGACCGAGGGGGAACGGCATAGATATAGGAGCAATAGAATCGCCTTTTGCCAAAGAGCTCGATGATTTCTCAATTTACCCTTCTCCCTTTGCAGGAGAGGCTAAAATTGTCTTCTTTCTCAAGGAAGACAGCGAAGTTAGCCTTGGGCTTTATGATGCAAGGGGAGTCCTGGTCAAAGAAATTATACCTGCCAGAAAGATGTATTCAATGTTTTATAACTATTCGGTAAGTGATACTGATCTTAGTTCAGGCGTTTATTTCTGTCGTTTGCAGCGAGGTAAAAAATTTAAAGCAAAGAAAGTTGTAGTGCAGAAGTAAGTATATAATTTGATTGATAATTAATATGAAAACAATTGACTCTTTTATAAAAAGAATAAAATCAGATCCGGTACTAAAAAAGATTATTCACAGATTACTTATCCCTAAAAATCAGGCAAGGCCGAGGGTATGGGTGAAATGGCTGATTAATCCTTTGTTGCATAAAAAGGGATCCGGAAGTGTTATTCGTCCTGTTACAAGGATGGATGTAGTTCCTTTCAACCCTTTTGTTCTTGGAAAGAATTCAACGATAGAAGACTTTTCTACTGTCAATAATGGAATGGGGCCTGTAGTGATCGGTGATCATGTAAGGGTAGGTATGTCAAATGTTATAATTGGGCCAGTAAGTATTGGGAATTATGTTATCCTTGCTCAGAATATTGTCGTCTCTGGTTTAAATCATGGATACGAAGATATATCTATGCCGATTTGTCTTCAGAAGTGTTCCGTTGCAGATATTATAATAGAAGATGAAGTATGGATAGGTGCAAATTCTGTCATTACAGCCGGCATTAAAATTGGCAAACACTCAGTTGTAGCTGGTGGCAGTGTGGTTACCAAAGACGTACCTCCATATTCTATCGTTGCAGGCAATCCTGCTAAAATTATTAAGCAATATGACTTTGGTACAGGAAAATGGGAAAGGGTTAAAGAACTCGCGAAGCAAAACGGAGTTAATTAATTAAATAGTTCGATATATGGATGGGATTACTCTTTATTCAAAAATAATTTTCTGGATTGGCCTGATTGCAGTATTCTATACCTATGTTGGTTATGGCATTGTTATGTTTTTCTTAGTGAAGATTAAGCGGTTATTTAAAGGTAGAACAAACACCACTGATACTAATTATCAGCCAGAGGTGAGTTTTGTAGTTCCTTGTTATAACGAGGCTGAAGTAATAGAATCCAAAATTAAAAATTCTCTTGAGCTTGATTATCCTAAAGATAAACTGAAAATAATCTTTATAACTGACGGATCTAATGATGGAACTCCGGAAATAGTAAAGCAATATGAAAATGTTCTTCTTCTGCATGAAGATCAGAGAGGTGGCAAGTCTGCTGCCGAGAATAGGGCTATGAAGCATGTTACCTCTCCAATAGTAATATTTTCTGATGCAAACACTATTCTACCTGCTCAGACGGTTAAAGAAATAGTTAAACATTACGCTGATCCACTTACAGGTGCAGTGAGTGGAGAAAAAAGAATAATGTCAAAAGAAACGGAGACCGCCTCCAGCGCAGGAGAAGGCGTTTACTGGAAATATGAATCTTTTCTTAAACGAATGGATTCGGAAATGTTAACTATAGTAGGAGCGGCTGGAGAATTGTTTTCTTTCAGAAAGGAGTTATTTACTGAACTGGAAACAGATACGATTCTGGATGATTTTATGCTATCCATGAGAATAGCTGAAAAGGGCTATAGAGTTGTATATGAACCAAAAGCCTATGCTTTGGAAACAGCATCAGCATCAGTAAGGGAAGAACTAAAGAGAAAAGTAAGGATCTGTGCAGGTGGGTGGCAGTCTATGAGCAGACTTTTGTCAGCAATGAATCCTTTTAAAAATTTCTGGCTTGCATTTCTATTCATTTCTCATAGAGTATTGAGATGGAGCATTACACCTTTATTATTGCTACTGATGCTGCCGGCAAATGGTTTATTGTTCTTCGAGCATTACGTGTATCAGATTATATTTACTGCACAAGTATTCTTTTATATTGCTGCAATGATAGGCTGGTACCTGGCGAATCGGGAGTTAAGAGTAAAACTTTTGTTTATACCGTATTATTTCTTTATCATGAATTATGCGGTATTTGCTGGATTTATAAGATTTGTGAAAGGGAAGCAATCAGCTGCATGGGAAAGATCTAAGAGAGGTGCTGTGATTTCCTGATTTTATATAAATATTAAAACTCCAATGGCAGCCTTTAATCGCAGTAAAGGCTGCTTTTTTTTTTTGAATAGACTTCAATTATTAATAAGAGCAAGAAAGAGATCGAGGGGAGCTATGCACGAAAGTTGTATCACCTCAGAAGTTTTCGGTTGGTTTCCTCTGCATTAAGAATTCATCTAAGTTGACGATCTTTCCCATTATGCAAGGGATGAGATGTTTAATATCATTTTTATAAACACCTAGCATCATTACAGGTTTTTAACCAGGTAGTTTCTGATTTTAATTTTTCATCATAATGATTTATTCTTCTCGCATATAGGATATGAGATTTAAAGTCTGCTGTTTGCTTCTTGCTCTTCCTTTGGCATCTCTTGCACAGACGATCGTTCCTGCTATTGCATCTTATAAATTTGCAGGTTTAACTTCTTATTATCAGCCTGCATTTATAAATGAAAACGGTGACCAATTTGAAATTTATTTTCCATTAAATGGATATGCAGGAATAGGCAATAATTTCATTAAGCACAACAAATTGGTTTCAGCTCTTACTGGCAATAAAAATATGCAGACTCAAATTCTCGATCATCCAGAGAATTTCAGGTATTCAAACAGAATACATTTGAATGCAATAGCTTTTGCTTTTTTAGGATATTATATTCCTGATAGATTGCGTGGGAACTGGGCTTTTAATGCTGGAATTGCAGATAGGGCTAAGGCTGATATTGTGTTTCCTGGTGACCTCATGAAGCTTGTCCTAAAAGGAGATCAAAGCTATGCCGGTCAGAACTTGAAGCTAAATAATATTAAACTCAATGGAATTTATTATAGAGAATTATTTATAGGGACAGCAGGGAAAATTTTCAAAAGAAAAAAATTTTCAGTTTCTGCGGGAGGAAGGGTAAAGCTCCTCTGGGGTATAGCATCTGTATATACCAAAAATGCTTCAGTAGATTTTTATATGGATAAAAGTGGAAAGAATATTGATGTCAATTCTGATTTTGATCTACATACTTCCAATATTTTAAACAGTTCTTTAAATCCATGGAATATTGCCGGCACTGGTATGGCAATGGATGCGGGAGTTTCTTTTAACTTGAAAAATTATTCTGCTTCGGTCTCTGTTGTGGATTTTGGCAGTATCAGATTTAATAAATCTGTTGAGAATCTTCAACACAGTTCATCCGTTCATTTTGGGGGATTCAATCCTGATGAGGGATTCAAGGGGATTAAAGACGACACCGTATTTAATGATTTAACAGTAAATAGAACTCAAAAAAGTTATCTCCAATCTTTGAATAAAAGGTTGAATGTCCTGTTTTCCTGGCAAAGCGACATTGATGATAAAATATTATTTAACCGAGCACTTGTGCATTATAGCAAACACAGGGCATATTTTTCTTTTTCAGGTACATTGGAAGAATTCAAAGTAAATGAGTTTTCCAATCAAATATCTGTCGGATATACATATAACTGGAAAGACTTTTTCGAAATAGGTCCTGGATTCTTTGCAGGAGGAAATGCCAGGCTTGGATTAGGATGTATGACTTCTCTGAAGTATAAATATTTTACTATAGGAGCAGCGACCTCCAACTTATTTCCATTCGTATTTCAAAGTGGAAAAGGTTCAGATTTTTCGATCAGTTCTCTGTTTTCCTTTTGAGTATATTAAATTTTATAAGAGGAAAGGTCTTATTATTAATAGGAGAATGTTAAGTGTTTGTTGTTCAGATTTTTGGAGTGATTTTTTGTATGGGTAATAGCAAATTAAGCTAAATCAAAGCCAGATGGAAGTATTCATTTCATGTAAAAATAATCTTCCATACGCGAACTAATACATAAAAAACACCTTTTTAATATTATTCTGTAAGATTTCAATCTAAAACCTGTCAGGAAATTGACGGAATCTTTATAGATTTGTCCTCTCATTGGAAAAATATTATGCAATTAAGTGAACAGGAACTAATTAGAAGAGAAGAAAGGGAAACTTTGATGAAAATGGGTATAAACCCTTATCCATCAGAAACTTTTCATGTAAACGTATCGGCAAAAGACATCCATCAGCATTACGAACAGCGAAAGACGGATTATAAGAATGTTTCCATTGCAGGAAGGATCATGAGCAGAAGGATCATGGGAAACGCGTCTTTTGTAGAGCTTCAGGATAGTTCCGGCAGAATTCAATTATACGTCAGAAGAGATGATCTTTGTCCAGAAGAGGATAAAACATATTATAACACTTTCTTCAGAAAGCTTCTTGGAATTGGAGACTTTATAGGAGTGACAGGATATGTATTCACCACTCAGACCGGCGAGATTTCTATTCACGTTACAAGCCTTACATTACTTACGAAAGCCTTGAAACCGTTGCCAATCGTTAAGGAAGCAGAAGATGAAGAAGGTAACAAGAAAATATTCGATGCATTCTCAGATCCTGAGCAGAGATACCGCCAAAGATATGTTGATCTTATCGTAAATCCGGATGTAAAAGATACTTTCATTAAGAGAACTGCTCTGGTGAACACTATGAGAGACTATCTTAACAACAAAGGTTATCTTGAAGTGGAAACTCCGATTCTGCAGCCTCTTTACGGAGGTGCTGCTGCAAGACCGTTTAAAACTCATCACAATACCTTAGACATGACGCTTTACCTCAGGATTGCAAATGAGCTATACCTGAAGAGGCTTATAGTTGGCGGTTTCGATGGCGTTTATGAGTTTTCAAAAGACTTCAGAAACGAAGGGATGTCTCGTTTCCACAATCCGGAGTTTACCCAGATAGAATTGTATGTCGCTTACAAAGACTACAACTGGATGGCAGACCTTGTAGAGGAGATGGTTGAGAAAATTGCTTTGAAGCTTCATGGAACTACAGAGGTAAAGGTTGGAAATAATGTGATCAGCTTCCAGAGACCATGGAAGAGATATACAATGTTCGAAGCAATCAAGCATTTCACTGGCATCACCATTGATGATATGAATGAGACAGAACTTAGAAATGTAGCTAAAAGTCTTGATATAAACGTGGATGATACAATGGGTAAAGGAAAGTTGATAGATGAGATATTCGGAGCTAAATGCGAACCGAATCTTATTCAACCGACATTTATCATGGATTATCCTGTTGAAATGTCGCCACTTGCAAAGAGGCACAGAACAAAAGAAGGCCTGGTAGAACGTTTTGAAGCGATTTGTAATGGAAAAGAAATATGCAACTCATTCTCTGAATTAAATGACCCTGTGGATCAAAGAGCAAGATTTGAAGAGCAATTGGAGTTAGGGAAAAGAGGAGACACGGAGGCAATGGTTCTTGATGAAGATTTCTTAAGATCTCTTGAATATGGTATGCCACCGACTGCTGGTCTTGGTATTGGTATAGATCGTCTTGCAATGATCATGACCAACTCAAATTCTATTCAGGATGTTATCTTCTTTCCTCAGATGAAGCCTGAGAAGCAGATACAACAGACACCAGATGCTGAGTATCTTGCAAGAGGAATTCAGAAAGAATGGATCCCTTTGATGCAGAAAGCCGGAATTAATAACATTGAACAATTGAAATCCGCAAATGCTAACAAGTTATTCAACGATCTTTGCGGGATGAGAAAAAAGATGAAGCTTGAAATTAAAGCTCCAACAATCGATGAGGTGAAATCCTGGATTGAAGCTTAATTTCAAAATAGTAGTTATAAAAAGTGTAAGTATCGAAAGGTGCTTACACTTTATGTTTTTAATAGAATAGAGATTTTCATATAATTCCTTTAACCTCCTTTAACATAATGAAATTACTTACTCCCGAAAACTGGAAAAGCTATGAACTGATAGACTCGGGAAATTATAAAAAGCTGGAGAAGTTCGGTGAATTCATTCTTTCCAGACCAGAACCTCAGGCTGTCTGGGATCCGTCGATGAGAGAAGATGAATGGAGCAGAATGAACAACGCCGCTTTCGTTAAGAAAAAAGAAGAAGGCAATAAAAACTTTGACAGCGAAAGAGGGGAGTGGGTGCTGAAGAAAGGAATGAAAGAGCAATGGCTGATGCCATATTCTTACAAGGGAATGGAGCTTAAGTTCAGGCTTGGCCTTTCAAGCTTTAAGCACGTGGGAATTTTTCCTGAGCAGGCCTCCAATTGGGATTATATTTATGATACTGTAAAGGCCATGCCAGGAAAGCCGAAAGTGTTAAACCTTTTCGCTTATACCGGTGGGGCTTCTATTGCAGCCAAAGCAGCTGGTGCAGATGTAACACACGTAGATTCGGTAAAGCAGGTAATTACATGGTCAAGAGAAAATATGGAGGCATCTCAGCTGACCGATATTCGTTGGGTTGTTGAAGATGCTATGAAGTTTGTGCAAAGGGAAGTGAAGAGAGGTAACAAGTATCAGGGCATTATTCTTGATCCACCAGCCTATGGGAGAGGTCCTACTGGAGAGAAGTGGATCATCGAGGAGCACTTGAATCAAATGCTGAAGTACTGTGCAGAGCTACTGGATAATGAAAATTATTTCTTTATCATTAACCTGTATTCAATAGGATTTTCTGCACTTATCTTGGAAACATTTACCAGACAGCTTTTTGGAGATAGAAAGAATTTTGAGATAGGCGAGTTATTCCTTCAGGATAGATTTAAAAAGAAATTGCCCTTAGGTGTATTCTCAAGATTCAGTTCTGCGAAAGGTTAATATCTGGTTTTGAATTTTAAGAGATTGAAAACAGGAATAAATTCCTGTTTTTTTTATTTAAACCTGTTTTAATCTTAAGAAAACTTTCAATAATGCTTAGCCTTCTCTGTGGCCCCCTTTGTCTTCTCTGTAATTCAAAATCATTTCCATATGAGTGAATATAGAGTTTACCAACATTATATCTTTTAGCAATACATCTATAAATCTGTTTTTTGAGCTCGTTTTTCCCTATAAATCGCGCTAAAAAATCTTCAAATAACTATTGCTCATCATGCCCAGTTGAATAAATAAACAAGCAAATGACAACCAGTAAAACTGTCTTTGCCAAAAGATAGACGCGTATGAGAAGTTGGACAAAATTAATGATGGCTCTGGTTCTATCCTTCACAGGAGTGAATCATTTTAGTTATGCAGGTTTGCAGGCGCCTGCTCCCAAAGACACAAATATTGTAGTTCCGGAGCGGATGAATTTTACCTATGCTGCAGAAAGATCAAGGCCTGCAGTGGTTTTTATTCAGACATATTCAAGTTCTCCTCAAGGTTCTGCTTCTTTGGAAAATCCGCTTCAGGATTTATTGGAAGAACTGTATGGTGGTCAGGCTGAGCCCCCACAAGGAGATCAAAGTAAGGAAAAAGAACAGAAACCGGAAGAGTATCCAGTTGCATCTGCATCAGGTGTAATTATTTCCGGAGAAGGATATATAGTGAGTAACAACCACGTTATTGAAGGCGCTGATAGAATTGAAATCGTGCTGAATGATAAAAGAAGTTATACAGCAAAGATTGTGGGCATAGATCCGGAAACAGATCTAAGTCTTTTGAAGATTGAAGGGGGAGAATTAACTCCTATCATTTATGGCAATTCTGATATCATAAAAATTGGTGAATGGGTGCTGGCTGTTGGAAATCCGTTTAACCTGACATCGACAGTTACAGCGGGAATAGTTAGCGCCAAAGGACGAAATGTAGGTGTGCTTGCAGAACAAAGCAATATGGCCATTGAATCATTTATTCAGACAGATGCTGTGGTTAACGTTGGTAATAGCGGTGGAGCACTGGTTAATACGAAAGGGGAGTTGATCGGAATTAATACGGCTATTGCCAGCCCAACCGGATCTTATGCAGGCTATTCATTTGCTGTGCCTTCTAATATTGTATTTAAGGTAGTTGAAGACCTTAAAAAGTATGGCCAGGTTCAAAGAGCTATACTGGGAGTCACGATTCAGGATCTGGATGCAGCCCTTGTAAAAGCTAAGAAAATTCCGGATTTCCATGGTGTCTATGTCGACTCTGTAGTCAAGGGTAGTTCAGCAGCCGATGCAGGGCTTCAAAAAGGTGACATTATTAAAAAGATTGAAGGTCATATTGTAGATTCTCCTTCTGAGCTTCAGGAAATAGTCGCAATTCACAGACCGGGGGATAAGATTAAATTATCTTACTCTCGTGGAGGTAAAGTTAATGAAACTGAAGTACTCCTGAAAAACAGTACTGGCAATACCAAGCTGAGCAAGAAAGATCCGAATGAAATGGCTAGCCTTGTCGGAGCACAGTTAAGAGATCTTTCAAAAGAAGAAGCAAAGAAATTTAAGGTGAAAGGTGGTGTGAAAATAGAGAAAGTTATGCCTGGAAAATTTAAAAACGCCGGCATGAAAGATGGGTTCATCATCACACATATTGATAAAATACCAGTGAAATCTATGGAGGATGCAACTAAGATTATCAATAAGAATAAACAGAATGAGGTGTTGGTACAGGGGGTTTATCCCAATGGAGAAAAAGCCTTTTATGCTATAGCTTTTTAAGTTTTTAAATAGAGGTTGTTGGAGGAGGAAATAAGCAGATAGGAGCTAATGCTCTCTTCTGCTTATTTTATTTTAAAAATAGGATATACGATTTTGAGGTTATAAATTGTAATTAAAGTATTGAAATTTAATAATATGTGTCTTTTTTGAAATAAAGTTTATATAATTTTTTGTTAAGTGAATGAACATTCATTTATATTTGCATGTAATTAAGTAATGAGAGCAAGGGACGAAAATAAAGAAATAGCAATCAGGCAAAAGGCTGTTGAGATGATTGTGAAAGAGGGGCTCGATGGGCTGAGCATGCAAAAGTTAGCCAGGGCCGCCGGCGTTTCTCCTGCTACAATTTATATTTATTATAAAGATCGGGAGGACCTTATTATACAGCTTGCATTGTATGCCAGTGAAAAGCTAACCTGTACAAGCCTTGAAAATTTCGACCCGGAAATGAGTTTTGAAGAGGGAATGAAATTGCAGTGGAGAAACAGAGCCAGGTTTTTTACTGAAAATCCTACGGAAATGCTTTTTGTAGAACAAATCAAACATTCACAGCATTATGAAAGATTTGTAGAAGCAAATAAGGAACATTTCAGGGATGTTATGAAAAAATTTACCACCAATGCCATCAAAAACAAAGAATTAATTGAGCTCCCTTTTGAAGCTTACTGGTCTGTGGCATTTGGCCCTTTGTATCAATTAATCAAATTTCACTCTCAAGGTCATAGTTATGCAAACAAAAAATTTCACCTGACTGATGAATTGATGATGCAAACACTCCAGTTGGTTTTAAAAGCTTTAAAGCCATAATATTCTTTTTGTTACTTGACTAAATGAATGTTCATTTTAAAAAAGATCGCCATGGAAACAACTCATACAGTGCTGGTCTTCCGGACTAATATCAGACTTAAGAAGGATCTGGAACTGATTAAACCTCTTTTTAGGAAAATAAAGGAGATTTCTTCGTGGAGTGTAGACCTGGAAGATAATGATAAAGTGCTGAGACTTGAAACTTCTGCAATTCAAATAGAAACAATAATAAAAACAATCAACGAAGCGGGCTTCTTTTGCGAGGAGCTAATGGATTAAAATTAAAAAAATGACAACTACAATACAAAAAGAAAAACTCTTCACCGGATATCAGGTCTTCATGATCGCAATGCTTGCGATTCTGCAGTTTACCGTTATTCTTGATTTTATGGTTTTATCTCCTCTGGGAGCTATACTTCTAAAAGAGCTGAATATGAAAACGTCACAGTTCGGGCTTGTTGTTTCAGGTTACGCACTGAGTGCAGGAGCTGCAGGTATAGCTGCTGCAGGTTTTGCCGATAAGTATGACAGAAAAAAAATGCTCATGTTATTTTATGTGGGCTTTATTTTAGGAACAATATTCTGCGCTCTGGCAACAGATTTTCAGTCCTTGCTTATTGCCAGAATTGTTACCGGGCTATTTGGTGGAGTCATTGGATCAATAGGGTTTGCCATTATCACAGATCTTTTCAAAATGGAAGTAAGAGGACGTGTAATGGGATTTGTTCAAATGGCCTTTTCTGTAAGCCAGATATTAGGAATACCTGTAGGAATTTATCTTGCTAATCAATTTGGTTGGCATGCTCCTTTCTGGATGATTGCTGGTTTCGGAGCAATTATCGGAGTTGTTTTATTTCTGTATATGAAACCGGTAACGGACCATCTCAAGGTTAAATCAGAAAGAAATGCATTTCAACATCTTCAAAAAACCATTTCAAATAAGTCTTATGTAAAAGCTTTTGCTGCTACTACATTGCTGGCTACCGGAGGCTTTATGATCATGCCATTTGCCAGTGCATTTACAACAAACAACCTTGGAATTTCAATTAAAAGTCTTCCGATTTTGTATGGTGTTACAGGTGTCTTTTCAATGGTTGCAGGCCCGCTTATAGGTAAATACAGCGATAAAATCGGAAAGTATAATATCTTCTTTATCGGCACTATATTAAGTATGATTACAATGATGATATACTGCCATCTTGGAGTTACACCTCTATGGTTGTTGATAGTAATAAATATTTTCATGTTTGCAGGCATCACAGCTCGCATCATATCTTCTTCAGCATTAATGACAGGCATTCCGTCCGCTCAGGACAGAGGCGCATTTATGAGCGTTAATTCAGCTGTTCAGCAAACATCAGGAGGTATCGGATCTGCTATTGCAGGTTTGATAGTCGTTCAAACCTCCGATGGTTATATACATAATTATGATATCCTTGGTTATGTTGTATTGGTCGCTATGATTGCAGCTTTAGTGATGACTTATTATGTAAACAAACAGGTTGAAGAGAAAAATAAGAATGCTTTAAAAACCTCCGAAAATCAACAAAAGATAGCTGTAGGCTAAAGGCTGAAATGAACATCAGAAAGCCGGTCTATTCAGATCGGCTTTTTTATTTTGGGAGAGAAAAAAAACAGTATCAATTTTTTCTTATTCGTTGCTTTAATGGTTTACAGAAAATACTTTTAATAAAACATAATTATTAATATGAGATTGTTAAAAATAATCATTGCATTTGTTATGCTCACAAACATTGCCTTTGCTCAGGGCAAAGATGTTACATATTCCGATGGCTCTGCTTCATTAAAGGGATTCTTTGTGAAGGCTCAAGGAGCAAAGGGGAAAGCTCCAGGCGTAATTGTAATCCATGCATGGATGGGCCTTGATGAACATGCAAAAAATTCAGCTGATCAATTAAGCAAACTAGGTTACAATGCATTTGCCGCTGATATCTATGGTGAAAACTCCAGACCAAAAGATAAACAGGAGGCCGCAAAAACTTCATCCTACTATAAAAGTAATCCTTCAATCTACCAGTCTAGAATTAAAGCAGCTATAGAGGAACTTATAAAACTGGGTGCTGATCCAGATAAGATTGTTGTAATGGGATATTGCTTTGGTGGCACAGGAGCTTTGGAGGCAGCAAGAGGACAGCTTCCTGTGGCAGGAATAGTTTCGTTTCATGGTGGTCTTGGTAAAGATACTACACGTGTAAATGTCTTAATTAAACCTAAAGTATTAGTGTTGCATGGGGCAGATGATCCTTATGTTTCAGATGCTGATATTAAAGGATTTCAAAAAGAAATGCGTGATGGTAAGGCAGACTGGCAGATGGTTTACTATGGCAACGCTGTTCATGCTTTCACCGAGGAACGTGCAGGCAATGACAATTCCAAAGGTGCAGCCTATAATGAGAAAGCTGCTAAACGTTCGTGGGAAGCTTTAGTGGTCTTTTTAAAAGAGGTTTTTAAAGCTTGAGAAGAAACTGACTTTATTAATGCCATCGCCTCAAGCGATGGCATCAATTTTTTAAAACAACTTCTCATTATTCTTATGCCTGTCTTTATCTCTGATACTCTTCTTTTCCATACTTTTGGTGAGAGCTTCAGTTAGATCTACACCTGTCTGATTGGCAAGGCATATTAATACAAATAAAACATCCGCAAATTCATCCCCAAGGTCCTTGCCGTCTTCCCCTTTTTTAAATGATTGTTCTCCATATTTTCTTGCCATGATTCTGGCTACTTCTCCGACCTCTTCCATTAAAATAGCAGTATTGGTCAATTCGTTGAAATAGCGGACTCCGGTAGTTTTAATCCACTGATCAACAGATTCCTGCGCTTCTTTTATAGTCATTTAATTTTTATTTTTTGTGTCAATAATGATAGTTACAGGCCCATCATTTAAGAGTTGGACCTGCATGTCCGCGCCAAATTCACCAGTATATACCGTTTTACCAAGTTCAATTTCACTTAATTGTACAAATTGTTCATACATGGGAATCCCTTTTTCCGGTCTTGCCGCTTCAATGAAGGAAGGTCTGTTACCCTTTTTAGTACTTGCATGCAAAGTAAACTGACTCACAACCAAGAGGTCTCCATTAATGTCTTTCAGAGATAAATTCATTTTGCCATCAGCATCAGAAAAAATTCTCAGGTTAATTATTTTTTTAGTGAGCCAGTCTGAATCTTCCTGTGTATCTTCATGTGCAATACCTAAAAGAACCAGCAGTCCTTCAGAGATACTGGATTTTAGCGTTTTGTCAATCGTTACAGAAGCATGTTTAACTCTTTGAATAACAGCAATCATTAATAAATTTTTCTAATTGAAATAAAAGTATAAATTTTGTAAAAAAATAATGCAAATGCTTTCCAAAAGCAAATCAGAAGTAATCAATAAAATTAAAGAATTTTTAAGCGGAAAAAGGAAAGCTTTAATTGCTGCCGGAATCACTGTTATAGCGGTATTCCTTATTTTCATTGCTTTCAGATTTAATAAAAGTGAAAAGGATGCAGTATATGAACTGTTGTCTCCTTCAGCTGTAGTATTAATGGAATCTGAAGACCTTACAGATATTATGAAAGAATGTCGGTCTTCTGCTTCCATGTTTTCCTCTGTTCCTTTTTTTGAATTTCTATACAGTCATTTAAATGAAGATCCGCTTCTGGATAGCCTTATTAAGTTTTCAGATAAACAAAAGGTATACATTTCTTTGAATGCTGCTGGTAAAAGTGATGTAGACCTTATTTTTTATCTGAAGAAAGATGAAGAAAAAGCTCATTCTGATTTTGGAAAGCTTGTAAAGCAAGACGCTTCACTAACACTGGACCATCGTCTCTTCAACGATATCATGATATATGATTTAGGCAGAAGAGGGGACAGGAAAAAGTTTTCCTTCATATTTTATCAGGGTTATTTTATCGGAAGTTTTTCAGGCTTTTTACTTGAAGATGTTATCAGAAATCTTAGTCAGGATAAAGATCTTGCCTGGACTAAGGCAAATAATCTTGCAGAAGATAAAACTTCAACAAAAATCCTTATAAATCATAAGAACTTACCCAGATATTTATCTCTCTACTGTACAGCCAGATATACTGCAGGCCTCAAAGGACTTGCAAATTTTGCATCCTCTTCAGGTGTAACATGGGAAAAGACTGATGCAGGATTAACATTGAATGGAAAAACAGTAGCAAATGAAAATCAATATCTAAATACGTTTAAAAATCAAACTCCTGTAAAGTTTTCAATGGGTGCTGTAATTCCTGAAAATGCATCAGCCGTTTTCAGGCTTGGCATATCAGATTGCCCCACCTGGTTTGCTGAGTATGATAAAATAAATGAAGAAATTCCTTTAAAAGGAGGAGCATATAAACAATTGACAAAAGCTATCGAACTTATTAAAGATGAAGTAGCCTGGGTAATCACTGAGCCTGAAATTTCCGATAGAGTTTTTCAATATTCAATTATAAAAACTTCAGATGCTAATGCATTTATGAAGGCTTTAAGAACCTTGGCAGACTCATCTACTTCGGTAACTACTCCTAATCCTAACAGAAAGATTTATGCCGTACATAAAAAGAACCTTCTTACTCATTTGTTCGGTCCTGTATTTTCTGATTTTAAAGAATACTTCATTACAAGTCACGGCAACTTTGTTGTAATTGGAAACCAGTTGGCTGCATTGGAAACTTACCTTCAGCAAGTGCAAAACGGATACGTTCTCAAAAAGACAGCTGGAATAAAGTTTTTTGCAGAACCTTCCAATATCTCACTTTATGTAAATCCGGATCGCTCTGAATTCCTTGCTGGTAAGTGCATTCGTGATCCGGAGATAAAGAAAAATTGGATAAGGTCTTCAGGTTCTTTTTCCTATACAGGTGTAAGCTTTTCTGCAGACTATGATAAGAAGTTTTTATTAAGGTATATTATTCAAAAGGGTAAAGGAAGCACGACTGGAGTACCTAAATCTTTGGCTGTCAATAAAACTTTAGAGTTCAATGCTGGCCTTATATCGGAAGCCTTTCCCTTAAGAGCAATATCAGGACTGGATGAACATTTTCTTGTTCAGGATTCATTGTTTAAAACCCACTTGTTCTCAAGATTTGGTACGTTATTGTGGAGTGCTAAAGTTGAAGGAAAACTAAGTTCAGATCCTGTGTGGGGAAATATTGACAAAGCAGGCAAGGATGAAATAGTTTTTGCAGTCAGAAATAAAATATATGCTATCAATAGTGCTAATGGTCAGTTAATAAAAGGTTATCCATTAACTATTCCTGGTAAAGTTTATATCACTTCTCTTGCTTTGATTGATTATGATGGAAGCAAAAATTACAGATTTTTTGCAGGCGATGATTCAGGTAATATATATGCCTTGGATACTCAAGGAAAGTTACTTGATGGTTGGAAGCCGAAAAAGATTGATTACAGCTTGATAGGCAAGCCTGCCCATGTTCGTATAGATGATAAAGATTATATTGTAGCCTTGTCAAGAAAAGGGAAATTACATGTATTCAACAGAAAGGGTCAGCCAATTAAAGGTTTTCCTGTAAAGCTGGAGCATGCAACAACAAGTACTTTTTTTATAGAAAAGAGTTCTTCAAACATCAACAGTTACATTTCAATTTTATCAGAAAAAGGAGAATTGGTTAAAGTCGATTTTTCAGGTAAAATAGCAAAGAGGGCACAGCTTTTCCGCTTAAGCCCTGAGAGTAAATTCTCCCTATATCCTGATAACAGAATGAAGTCGTATACAATTGTCCGAAAAGATAAAGACCGTCTGGATTTTCTTGATATGTCCCTAAGTCCTTTGTTTACTCAGACTAATTTTCCCCTGGAAAAGTATGATATCAAGTATATACATTCTATTGCAGCTAACATTTCTTACTGGTTGGTAAATGACCTTACTAATCACAGAAGTATAGTGTTTGCTCCAAATGGAAAGTTTTTAGGAGAAGGATGGATTAAAAGCCATGAAAAGCCAACAGCGGTTTATCTGGAAAAATATAATGAGGGAAGTTTGGTTAAAGTGAATAAAAAAAGTATTGAGATCGCCCGAATAAAATAACCTTTCGGGATTATTTCTGTAAATTTAAAATACTAAACTAGATAAAAATACATGGCGTTAAGATCTATAATTATCCTGGCATTGACTTTTGTTTCCCTGAATATCTTTGCTCAGGGTAAACCTAAAGAAGGTTCGGCTCCAAGAGCGAATATTTACCTTATTGAAGGAGATTCGGAGAACCTGATTACACATTTGAAAAAGAACAAAGAAAACAAGATCAGAGTGAAGCTTGAAGGAGGAATTGAAAATGTAAAGCATACAATGTATGTTACCTCTAAGCATGCTTCTATCAAACCAGATCCTAAAGTAGAAAATCAATACATTATCATTCCAAAAGAAGAAAACGTCGAGATCATCGTAGATATTAAGACAGAGGAAGACTACAATCAAATACAGATGGTTGATAAAAATGGCAAGCAGAAAAAAGAGGTTGTAAAGACTTTGACTCCAAAGACCTACATGGTAGGTTATGAAAAGGTGAAGGTAAATTAAATTAAGCTGTAAGCTAAAAGCATAAAGCTGAAAGTTGAATATAGATCAATTAAAGTCCTTCTCCTTTAGGAGAAGGATTTATGATGAAGTCCTTTTTAGACTTTCAGAAAAAACTAAAGCCAGAAGTGGCGAAGTATACAGAGAGTGTAAGCTCTAATTACTCATTCAAATTAGCATTATCATTTTTTTATTTAATGGAAAATAGCTGGAATCCTGAACGGGAGCGTGTGAAACAATACAGAGAAAGTATTGGATGGAAAAAGTGGGGACCATATTTAACAGAACGTCAATGGGGCACTGTAAGAGAAGATTATAGTACTTCTGGAAGTGCCTGGGAGTTTATCTCTCATGATATGGCCCGAAGTAGGGCCTATAGATGGGGAGAAGAAGGCATTGCAGGTATTTCAGATAATAAATCATTACTGTGTTTTGCCCTGGCACTTTGGAATGGTGAAGACCCTATACTGAAAGAGAGACTTTATGGTCTTTCAGGAAACGAGGGGAATCACGGAGAAGATTGCAAGGAGTTATATTATTACCTTGATAATACGCCCTCACATTCTTATATGAAAATGCTCTACAAGTATCCTCAAAGGGCATTCCCTTATGATAAAATAGTAGCGGAAAATGGGAAAAGAACAAAGGCTGATCCGGAATATGAAATTCTGGAAACAGGAGTATTTGATGATAATCGCTACTATGATGTTTTCATTGAATATGCAAAAGCTGACAAGGAAGATATCTTAGTAAAAATAAGCGTTACAAACAGGGGAGATGATCATTGCAAGCTCACAGTTTTACCTACTGTCTGGCTGAGGAATACATGGTCCTGGGATAACAAAACTTTTAAACCTGGAATGCAGGCCATTTCTAATGAGGAGATTTACATAAAATACAGGCCAGATAAATCTTTTCATTTGTATGCAGAAAATCACAACAGATCATTCCTCTTTTGCGATAATGAAACCAACTATAAACGATTATACAATTTCGCCAACTCTACTGCTTATTGTAAGGATGGCATTAATGATTATATAGTTAATGGCAAGGCAGGAGCTGTAAACTTTAAAGAAGGAACTAAAGCTTCAGCATTTTATGAACTTGATTTTGCGCCGGGAGAAACAAAGGTGATCAAACTCAGACTTGCTGATAAATCACATCAAGGAGCATTTGAAGAGTTTGATGATATATTCAGGTTGAGGTTAAATGAAGCGGATGCATTTTATAATGACTTACAGAAGAATGTTGCAGACCCGGAGCTGAAAATGATCCAGCGTCAGTCATATGCAGGAATGTTATGGAGCAAGCAATTTTATTACTTTAATGTAAATCAATGGCTTGAAGGTGATCCTGGCCAACCAGCACCTCCTGAAGAAAGAAAGCATAAACGAAACAGTCAATGGAGGCATTTGAGTAATTCCAATATTATCTCTATGCCGGATAAATGGGAATATCCATGGTATGCTGCTTGGGATCTTGCGTTTCATTGTATTCCTCTTGCGCGACTAGATCCTAATTTCGCAAAGAGACAACTGGTAGTGCTGCTGAGAGAATATTATATGCATCCAAACGGACAAATTCCTGCATATGAATGGAACTTCAGTGATGTTAACCCTCCTGTACATGCCTGGGCAGCATATAAAGTATATCAGATAGATAAAGAGTTTACCGGAAAAGGTGACTATGATTTTCTGGAGAAAGTACTTCATAAACTCTTGCTTAACTTTACTTGGTGGGTAAACCAAAAAGACATTAGCGGTAACAATATCTTTGAAGGTGGTTTTCTCGGCCTGGATAATATCGGAGTGTTTGACAGAAGTCAGAAACTTCCTACCGGAGGATATCTTGAGCAAGCCGATGGCACAAGCTGGATGGCGATGTATTCATTGAACCTCCTTAAGATTAGTACGGAGCTGGCTATGGAAAGGCCTGTTTATCAGGATGTGGCCACGAAATTCTTCGAACACTTTCTTTATATCGCTGGAGCCATTACCAATATTGCTGGAAAAGGTATCAGTCTTTGGGATAATGAAGATGAGTTCTTTTATGACGTGCTTCATAAGCCTGAAGGAGAAAGCATTCCTATGAAGATCAGGTCAATGGTAGGTTTGATTCCGATGTTTGCAGTGGAAACAATTGAACCGGAAATGGTATCTGAACTTCCGGATTTTAAAAGAAGATTGGAATGGGTACTGGAAAATCGTCCTGATCTTTCTGTCTTGGTTTCGAGGTGGTATGAAGCAGGAAAGGGCGAGACAAGGCTACTGTCACTACTCAGAGGTTCAAGACTAAAAAACTTGTTAAAGAGGGCTTTGGATGAAAAAGAATTCTTATCCGACTATGGTATTCGTGCCTTATCTAAGTATCATAAGGATAAGCCTTATGAAATAAAGGTCAATGATAATTTATTCTCAGTGAGTTACCTTCCGGGTGAATCAGATTCGAAGCTGTTCGGTGGAAATTCAAACTGGAGAGGACCCATATGGTTTCCTGTGAACTTCCTGCTGATCGAATCTCTGAATAAATTTTACCATTATTTCGGAGATGACTATAAAGTAGAATATCCGGTAGGTTCTGGAAATCTATTAAATCTTAATGAGATCGCTCATCATCTTGGAGATCGTCTTATTAAGTTGTTTACAATGAATGCAGAAGGTAAAAGGCCTGTATTTGGGAATGTAGACAAGTTAAACAAAGATCCTAATTTTAAAGACTACATCCTTTTTTACGAATATTTCCACGGTGATTCAGGCAAAGGACTGGGAGCTTCTCATCAGACAGGCTGGACGGGACTTGTAAGTGAATTGATATCTCAGAAATATGAATTTCTAAATCAAAAGAAAGTTTAGATTCTAATAATGAGCTTGTCCGGAAAGGAATCATCAGATTCTTGTTCTCCGGACAAGTCATCTTTTGTACTCTGTATTAACCTCTTTGAATCAAGAACCTGAGTCCAAATGAAATGTTTAACTACAACCTGTTTATAGCCTTTATACTGGTGCCAGATTTGGATTTTTTGTTGATGCCTATCCACCAATTTCGGGACAGTATATCTTAAACCGCCGACCAATATTGCCATTCATAGCTAATGAAGAGTAGGCATAGAATTACATTAATCGAAAGGTTATACTGTTTTATAATTTTTGGAGTATTTGTATTTTGTAGATGTTTGTTATTTATTTTTTTATACAAGGTGTTTAGCATCACTAAGCTTTGTCGATTTTGATATGGTATTTTTCTTACAATAATTATATATAATATTTGATGGGTTAAGTTTTTTGTCGAATCAGATAAACAATAATTGTATTTGTAGTTTTAAATCTGGAAATTTTACAAAAAAAAATTAAAAACCTTCAATTATGAAGCACTTCTCCTTCATTAGAAATATAGCTTTTCTAATATTATTTTTTTGCTGGCAGAATAGCTTTGCTCAATATCCTGCAGGTTCGCCTGTTGCCATGAATGGTAAACTTAAGGTTGTAGGATCTCAATTGACAAGTGAATGCGGGAATCCTGTACAACTTAAGGGATTCAGCACTCATGGTGTGCAATGGTTTTCTAATTGTGTGAAAACTTCAGCATTGGATGAGCTGGTCAACAACTGGGGAATAGATATTTTCCGTCTTGCAATGTATGTGCAGGAACAAGGCTATATTACCAAACCGGATTACTGGAAATCATATATCGATACATGGGTGGATGAATGTGAGAAAAGAGGTGTTTATTGTATGATTGACTGGCATGTTCTGAATCCCGGTGATCCGAATGCTAATCTGACTGAATCTAAAGATTTCTGGACTTACATGGCCACTAAACACGGTGGAAAGAAACACGTGCTGTTCGAAATCTGTAATGAGCCAAATGGTGTAAGCTGGTCTACAGTGAAGACCTATGCGAACGCAGTTATTCCCGTCATCAGAGCTATTGATCCAAATACGATTATAATTGTTGGTACTCCAAACTGGAGTCAGGATGTGGACATAGCAGCAAATGATCCTTTGAATTACACTAATATAATGTATACACTACATTTTTATAGCGGTTCCCATTTTCAGTCTTTAAGAGATAAGGGGAATGCTGCAATTGCAAAGGGTAAAGCGCTTTTTGTAACTGAATGCGGTTCTTCGGATGCAAGCGGTAACGGTGGTCCTTACCTTTCAGAATTCGATAATTGGATAAGCTGGATGAATTCGAAGAAGATCAGTTGGATCAACTGGAGCTATTCTGATAAAGCGGAAAGCTCAGCTGCACTTAGTCCTGGTGCTTGTAATGCAAATGCCTGGAATAATCTTACGCAGTCTGGAACATATATGAAAGCTAAATTATCCGTTGCTGATAATTTTATTTCTTGTGTGGTAAATACTCCTCCAACAGTTTCAATAACTTCTCCTGCGAACAATGCAACATACGCAGCTGGTGCGAGCATAACATTGACAGCAAGTGCTTCAGATGCAGATGGTCAAATCAGTAAAGTAGAATTCTATAATGGTACCACATTGCTGGGCTCCTCAACTACTTCTCCTTATGCATATACCTGGGCCGGAGTAGCTGCAGGAACTTACACTATAACAGCAAAAGCTACCGACAATGGTGGCTCAATAACTACTTCTACTGCAATTGCTATTGTGGTAAATGCGAATAAAGTTCCCACAGTTTCAATAACAGCTCCTGTAAACAATGCAACTTTTGAAGGTGGGACGAACATAACACTGACGGCTAGTGCAGTAGATGCAGATGGTACGGTCAGCAAGGTAGAATTTTATAATGGTACCACATTGCTGGGTTCAGCAACTACTTCTCCTTATACTTATATTTGGACAGGTGTTGCTCCTGGAAATTATTCTATAACGGCTAAGGCTACTGATGATAAAGGAGGTATTGGCAGTTCAACTGCTATAAAGATTACTGTAACAGTCCCTCAAACTCCTTATGGCGGTAAAGTTTGGCCAATTGCAGGAAGGATAGAAGCTGAGAACTATGATCTGGGAGGAAGCGGTCTTGGGTATTCTGATTCTGATGCTGGGAATGCTGGTTCTGCTTTCAGAACAGACGATGTTGATATTGAAGCGTCAACAGATGCAGGGGGAGGTTATAATGTTGGTTGGACAGTAGCCGGCGAATGGTTGGAGTATTCTGTAAATGTGTCAGAGGCAGGAAAATATGATTTTAAGGTAAGGGTAGCTGCTGCAGCAGCAGGCAAAAGCATGCATATTGAAATGAATGGTATTAATGTTACTGGTGCAATCACAATTCCTAATACAGGTGATTTTCAAGCATGGCAGACAGTTACGATTCCCGCAATTTCTTTAACTACCGGAAATCAAATCATGAAAATTGTATTCGATTCGGATGAGATAAACCTTAATTATGTCGACGTATCTGCTGTTAATAAAGCTCCTGTTGTGAGTATTACAGCCCCTTTAAATAATACCTCTTACGTTGCAGCTGCATCATTTACAATCACAGCCAATGCGACTGATTCAGATGGAAATATTACCAAAGTTGAGTTTTACAATGGCACTGCTTTATTAGGAAGCGATGCAACATCTCCGTTCTCCTACGACTGGAATAATGTTGCTGCTGGTACATATACTATTACTGCAAAAGCTACAGATAATAGTGGTGCATCAACTGTAAGTTCAGTCATTACTGTTGTTGTGAATGCGAATAAACTTCCATCTGTTTCATTGACAGCTCCAGGAAATAATACAGAACTAGTTCTTGCGGCTCCAGCTTCGAATCTTTCATTGACAGCTTCTGCTTCAGATACAGATGGATCCATTGTTAAAGTTGAGTTTTATAATGGAAGCACATTGCTTGGAACAGACAATACATCTCCCTATGTTTATACATTAGCTACTTTGTCGGCAGGTACTTATACCATAACAGCGAAGGCTACAGACGATAAAGGCGGAGTGTCAACCTCAAATGCCGTGACTCTTATTGCAAATCAGGCGCCTACAGTTTCAATTACATCCCCTTTAAACAATGTCTCTTTTGTAGCCCTTGCAGATATCACTATTACTGCGGATGCGTCTGACGCAGAAGGGATGCTTTCTAAAGTTGAGTTTTATAACGGTACCACCTTGCTTGGTTCTGATTTGACTGCTCCATATAGCTATATCTGGAACGGTGTTGCTGCTGGAACATATAATATCACAGCAAAAGCTACAGATAATTATGGAGCTACGCTCACAAGTGATGTAGTTAAAATAACTGTAAATGCAAATAAACTACCATCTGTTTTCATCACAGCACCAGTAAGTAACACAGTTCTACAGGCTCCTGCAACTAATGTTGTATTGTCCGCAGACGCTGCAGACTCTGACGGTACGATTACTAAAGTTGAATTTTATAATGGTAGCACACTATTAGGAGCAGATGCTTCATCTCCATATAGTTTCACGTGGGCTTCTATAGCTGCCGGTAAATACACCATTACAGCTAAAGCAATTGATGATAAAGGAGGAGTGACAGTTTCTACTGCTGTTTTATTGGTTGTTAATAAGGCACCTTCGGCAGCAATAACATCACCATCAAACAATGCATCCTTTGTAGCTCCAGCTTTAGTTACAATAAGCGCTGATGCAAAAGATTCAGATGGTTCTGTGGCTAAAGTTGAATTTTATTCAGGGGGTACTTTAATAGGAACAGATCTTATTGCTCCTTATACCTTTACTTTATCTGATTTGCCTGTGGGTACTTATACGATCACAATCAAAGCAACAGACAATGATGGAGCAGCAACAACCAGTTCTACAGTATCATTTAAAGTGAATGAAAATCAACCTTCTGTGATTCTGGTAAACTCTCCGGCAAATAATACTACAGTTAAAGTTGGCTCATCTGTTAATTTTGATATTTCAGTAGTTGATCCTGATGGAAGCATTGCAAAGGTTGAATATTATGATGGAACAATTTTAATAGGAACCTCAACTTCTGCTCCTTTTAATATTAACTGGACATTTACAGGAACAGGGGCGCATAACATCACTATTAAGGTTACTGATGGCAATGGCGGGGTAACAATTTCATCTCCGATAGCATTGACAGCAGTAACTAATCAATCACCTACGGTGAAAATCACATCTCCAAAGAATAATGCTATATTACTTTCTTCTGAGGAAATAATTTTAACAGCAGATGCAGCAGATGCAGATGGAAATGTGTCAAAAGTAGAATTTTATAATGGAAGCACTCTCTTAGGTTCCGCTTTTAACGCTCCTTACGAATTTACATGGCTAAATCCAGGTGATGGCATTTATACAATCATTGCAGTTGCGGTAGATGACAACGGAGTAAAGATGCCATCAGTTCCTGTGACCATTAATGTGGCTCCGGTAATATCTGGAATTCACTCCGGAACATCATTGTCACAATTAAAATTATATCCTAATCCTAGTTATACAGATTTCAAATTTGTAGTAAATGAAGACATCGAAAGTTATTCGGTTGTAAATCTTCTGGGAGAAACGGTTTCTTCAGAAGGAAGAGTTTCCGGCGGACAGGAAATAACTTTGGGAGAGGATCTGGCGCAGGGAGCATATGTTTTAAAAGTAATCTATGCTTCTGGTAAAAAGGAGGCTGTAAGGATGATTAAGATAAAGTAAAAATATAGGTAGTTCCATTTATAAAAAAAGCGGATCGTACAAAGTATGGTCCGCTTTTTTTTGTAATGAATAAAAACTGTTGGTTGAATCTCTTAATTATTCTTTTCCTTTCTCTCCAACAAACACCTGTGATGAATTTTTAAATAATATATTGAATGTTGTTAAAGAACCGTAGATACGAGTGATATACTGCTGCATATCTACTTTTTCATTATCCGTCATGACAGGGTGGGCATTAATCTTTTGTTCCAGAACTCTTAATCGGTCCCTAAGCATTACGATTTTATGAAAGAAAGTATCAAGAGGTACTTCTTTTGGCTTTACTGAATCATCATAGGATTTAATAATCAATGTGCCTTTTTTCCATTTGTCCGCAATATGTACTACTTCCGAAAGATCTGACCATTTTCTGAGAATGCCAATCAAGGTAGTTTCAACATCATCAGTGCTTATCATTCGTTCTTCCGGAGCAAGCAGTTCCAGTACTTCTATTTCTTCGGTATCTTTAGGAATTTCAATGATGCCTTTGCCAAAAAAGCTGATCCTGTAATTTCCCAGTTTTGTTCCGGCAACTATTCCCTCGCCGAATCTATTGTGATTAATTCTGGAACCAACGCCTAGTATTCTTTCCATTTTTTGTAAAATATTGTTTGAAGATTGTTAAGGTAAAACAAGAGTTATTAAAAATCAAATTTTTAAAATTAACGTCACAGATTATACCTTTTGCTTTGAATCCTTAAGTTGCTTTTAATAATTATTTCAATTTCTGAACCATCAACTTTTTCGTTTAATGTTAACTTTAAATTACCTACAAATGCACCTTTTGTTAGGAAACTGAAAGAAGTTTTTTGGGGATTATATAGATGTATAATATTTATGATGGGATAATAAATTTGGTAAATTGTTAAATCTATAATAAGTATTCTAATCTATATAATTCCTGAAGCCATGGCTTTCTTTAGCAGGTCACCAGATCTTTTACACTCATCTTCCTTTTTTTTATTGCTTTTTAGTATAGATCCTTTTTCAGAAAGAGGAGAAGGGCTTTTGTTTACCTAAAAAAATAGGTTGCTCAATGAATTACTTGATGCGTAATCTAAAAAATGAAAGAAGATGTTGAAAGCCTTGGAAAAGCAGAGATTCTTTATAATAATCCTGCTTTAATTGCTGCTTTCATCAAATCTCCGGATCTTTTTACATCCATTTTCTTTAACATATTTTTTCTGTGCTTATACACGGTATGCAGGCTGATGAAAAGAGCATCTGCAATTTCTCTGCTTGAAAACCCCTGACTCATGAGGTGTAAAATTTCAATTTCCCTTTCTGTCAAATTGGTTGATTCCTCATCACATAGGAAGGACTCTTTGTATATATTGTGATAAATGCCATCTTGATTTTTTTGAGCAATCACAAAGGTGATAAAATTGTCATTTTTGAAATCATGAATGTCTGTCACCTGTTTTAGCAGCCAGTGTGGATTATTATCTTCATTTTGTCTCACAACAGTGATTTGATTCAGATACCACCTTTGAGAGCCATCTTTGTGGCTCATTAATGCAGAGAATGAGATTTTCAGATCCATTAGTGTTCCCGAATGTTTATGCTGGTTAAAAAACTTAAACATTGTAGGGAATATTTTATCCAGTATTATTTTAAGCTGATTGGGCGCAAATAAAGAGAAAGTTTTTCTGAAACCTTCTTTATATATATCAGATGGCTCATGGCCTAGAATAGCAAGGATATTGTCACTTACAAATAGATATTCCTGAGTTAAAATATCTATAACACAAATTATGTTAGGGGAATGTTTCAGATGTGGATATATCTCCTGAAGCCTTTTTATTTTTTCAATATGATAATATATATCAGGCTCATTTGCCAAAGAAGCAATCTCGTCATTGATCACATTCAGTTCAGTATATCTTTTCTGCAAGTTTGTAACACCCATAGAAGAATAAGTTTAGTTATAAAAAAGGTTTTGTAAAAAAATAGATTGAACAGTGAAAAGGTACGATATATTAGGTGATAATAATAATAAATTTGCTGGAATTCTTTAGGGTTAGCAAAAAAAAAACGGCAGATTCAAATAAATGAATCTACCGTTTAGTTTAGTCGAGTTTAAAAAAATAGCTGATTGAACTTCCCAAGTATTACTTAATAATCACAATACAAAAATTGTAAAATATTGATCTTAGGTCAATAACCATTAGTGGTTATTTTTAATGATAGACTGAGCAATTCGAAAAGGATTTATTAAAAAACTTTTAAAGTAGGAGAACTCTGTTGATTTTTAGAAGAAGGATAATAATTGAAAGTTTGATTCACGAGTATTGATGAATCTTATCATTCATCAATACTCGTGAAAGGAATATAAAAAAATGGTTTTACAAAAGCGGAATTGTTGTTATCAAACAATACCTGCACTTAAAGCTTTCTTTAATAGATCTCCTGATCTTTTAACATTCAATTTTTTTAACATATTTTTTCTATGTTTATAATAGTATGCTCGCTGACAAATAAGTAGCCTGCAATTTCTTTACTGGTGAGGCCTTGTCCCATAAGATTCAGTACTTCAACTTCTCTTTCAGAAAGAATATTTTTTTGATCTCCACATAAAAAGGTCCTCTTCATGATATTTATATAAACTCCCTTCTTATCTTTTTTGTGAACAGAAAAGGTGATATTTTCATCATTTTTGAATTGATGGATATCAGTCATTTGATTTATTAAAATGCGGGCATTGTTGTTCTAATCTCTTGATATAACCGTTACTTGATGATGGAACTATCTTTGAGAGCCGTCTTTATGATTGAGTTTGATGCTGTATGTGGATTTTATATCTTCAATTTCGCTACCTCAGACGTACCTGTCAAAAGTCATTGGCATCGTGGTAGGTAGATGGGGTTAAAGTGAATGGTCTAGGATTAACATTGACAATCGCATAATTTGATTTAGTTGTTCCACAAACATCAGTGGCTGTTACTGTGTATGATGTAGTATTTAAGAGCATTACTGTCATTGAGGAACCTGTGGAAGCGTTAGATTTCCATTTATATTTCAGGTCCAGGTTTGATGAAGCATTAAGTGTTGTTTTGGTGCCGCAGGTTAACGAGGTATTCCCAGAAATATTTATTGGCCAGTCATTAACCCGATAAACACCTTCTCCAGAATTCCCATGAAGGGTGCTTATATAGCTACATGCTTCATGACTGCCTTTAATTTTTTCAAATTTTGCTACAACCGCATATTGCAAAATATCTCTGTTATTGGGTATCGAGACAGTAAATGTATTGTTCACGTTTTCACTTTTTACTATGGCTTTATTTATGT
The DNA here is from genome assembly GCF_000426725.1 of Sporocytophaga myxococcoides DSM 11118. Taxonomy (NCBI): domain Bacteria; kingdom Pseudomonadati; phylum Bacteroidota; class Cytophagia; order Cytophagales; family Cytophagaceae; genus Sporocytophaga; species Sporocytophaga myxococcoides. The sequence continues at coordinate 195,644 of NZ_AUFX01000005.1, forward strand.
CATATTCCCCAGTCATAGATTCACAAAGATACCATTTCCAATAAGAGTTAACTCAGTCTGTAAATTCCGTGTCATATTAAAATCTGTAAAAGCGAGGGCTGTAAATGTTTGAGTTTTGCCTTTGCAAAGATTGGTCAGAGAGTTTTTTATTAAAACATTTGCTTCGGATTTGAATGCAAATAATGCATGGAAAAAAATAGGGACATTAGCTTTTTCATAAAGATTTTGTTTTTATAAGATGAAAAATTATAGTGCAATTTTATGATCTAGAGTTACCTTACTCAATTACCAATATTGGTTATTTAATGATGAAAATGTTAGTATTCTCCAGAGCAGTTTGGGCAGATTATGAATCTCGAGAATTAATATTAGGTTGATTAATTCTTAGAACACATTTGTTGATGAAAATATTGAAGTTGAATAATGGTTAAAATATAATTTGAGCCTAGTTCAAAAAAAAACGACAACTTCAAAAATTGAAATTGCCGTTTTTAGTTTTAGAATAAATAGCTGATTGAATTACCCAAATATTGTTACTTAATAATCATGTTGCAATTATTGCCAAAAAATGAGTAGAGGTCAATAACCATAAATGGTTATTTGGTAGTGTGAATAAGAATATGAAGCAGGAGGAGACTCGATAGAATTTAGAAATTGAAAATGAATAAAAAAAGCCCCGATATTCAGGGCTTTTTTTATTGATCTTTTAAGAAATCATTATTTTTTAGGCACTAGCGTAAAATATCTAGCTCCACCATCATCAACTGGCTTAGTATTAGTACTGTCAGAGTAGTGATGTCTGATAAATAGCGTATCTGCAGATATCTTCACTATCTCATGATTATATCTTCTATCATAGTAGCCAAGGTAACTTCCGTTTGTGAAATCAAGAGTGTAACCAGTACCTGCTCCATTTGCCTTTCTAATTATGAATGGAGCTTGCTTGTGCTTAGGATCTGAATAGAAACCATCATCATATGTTCCTCTTTTAACTCCAGTAAGTTCTTTAGCGAAGTTCCAATGTACAGTTACGTTACCATTTTTAGGAATATATTGGTATTGACGAATATTGAATGTAAACTCGTTGGTTAGCATTCCTTTTTCCCATGCAGGACCTGTAAATCCATCAGGTTGATTCCACCAATCAGGAGTTAATGTTCCAAGTGGACCAACTCCACCACTTTTACCATTAGGTATCATTACCCAGGTCTTTCCATTTGCTGCAGCAAGTCCACCTGTCAAAGCCAATACTACAGGATCATTAAGATCTGGGTTTGTAGGATCGTAATCTTCTGTAACTTCAACTGGTTTAGTAATAGAAGAAATACCTTTAACAGTTTTTACTTTTAAAGTAATGTTGTAATTCCCTTTAAAAGGAAAATATACTTCAGAAACTTGAGCCTTTGAACTATCACCATTTGCATAGGTGAATGTCATATCTATTGGATCTGGTACAGTTGAAGTAACTTTAAACTTGAAATCTCCAACTTTTTCAATTTCAAAATCTGCGGCATATGGACTGTTCTCCGGAATGACAAGATCTTTAGTAATTGTAGTTGTACCACCTTTAGATGTCGCAAGTAACTTTATTTTATAGGTCCCTTTATATCCAAAGAATACAGTTTCATTTGATGCAGAAGATTTAGCAATACCTCCAAAATCCCATGAAGTTATAAATGCCCCTGGGGTAGTGTTCTTAAATGTGAATGTATTTTTATCACTTGGATCATTCGTGTTTTGAACTATTTCAAAATCAGCTACAGAAGGAGCAGGGAGTTCTTCATCCTTTCCTTTCTTAGGTTGGCAACTTACAACTATAAGAGCTGTAAGTACCATATTTATAAGAATATTAAATCGTTTCATGTTCGATAAATTTTTACTATTAAAAATAACCCTTGTTTTGAGAGATTTTACCTTTAGATAATTGAACTTCTTGTAAAGGAATAGGGAAAATTTCGTGAATTCCTTCTTTAAATTTCCCTCCTTCAGGTGTAGCCTTCATCACTGAAGCAGCTCTTCCTTGTCTAACCAGATCAAAGAATCTATGTCCTTCTAAAGCTAGCTCTACTCTTCTTTCTCTCCATATTATATCTCTAAGTAATTCCTTATTGGTTTCGGTTTTATCCGCCATGTTTACTCTTGATCTTACTCTATTAAGATATTTTAGAGCATTTTCCGTTTGTCCAAGTTCATTGGCAGCTTCAGCAGCCATTAAAAGGACATCTGCAAATCTTATGATACGGTAGTTAGACGGACCATCACTAGGATTAAGAAGAGAAAGTTTATCAGATTCTACATATTTTCTGCAATATGTTCCTGTGAAAGGATAATTGGCAGCACTAGCTTTATATACTTCTGTGCCAACTAAGTCACCATCCTGGATTATCGTAGCTTTCAAGCGAGGATCTTCCTTATCATCCTTAGTTTTCTCTTTCTTGAATTCGTCTAGAAGGCTTTTGGTTGGGCAGTTAAATCCCCATCCACCATTATCTCTTCCTCTTGTCATTACGTTAAAGAAAGTTCCTTCATTACCGCTTCCCCAGTTAGAGTTATTGTCACCACCTCTTCCTGCAACTCCTGCTGTAAACTGAATCTCAAATACTGATTCAATTCCATTTTCTTTAGCCAAAGAATGTATTGTAGAGTAATCTGACTCTAAGTCATAAATGCCAGAGTTAATAACAGATTCAGCATTTTTTAATACTTCACTCCATTTTGCAGCATTGTCACGGGTCTGATACAATTGAACTCTAGCAAGAAGAGCTAATGCAGCACCTTTGGTAGCTCTTCCAAGTTCAATTTGTCCTTTATTAGGTAATACTAATGCTTCAGTAAGGTCAGCTTCTATTTGTTTGTAAACATCAGCTTTAGGACTTTTTTCAAGCGTATATTCATCCGGGTTTAAGACTTTGGTTACAACAGGTACATCACCAAACATTTTTACAAGTTCAAAATGATAGTACGCTCTTAGGAACTTAGCCTCTGCCATAACACGATTCTTAATTGTTTCGCTGGCATTTGATTTTGGGGCGAATTGCAATACAAGGTTTGATCTGTAGATTCCGGTATAGTTTTTCTGCCATACTAGGAGTACTTCCGGGAAGCTAGATTTCGCATCAAATTTTTCAAAGTAATCGAAATTTACCTGATCCGGATCTCCACTACCTCCTTTTAATGCATCATCAGAAACGACATCTCCAAATAGAAAAGGTAGACAGAACTGTTGCCCCAATCTGTCAGATTCCATAGTCAATGGATCATATGCTGCATTGATAGCCGCAATCATATCCTGATCAGTTTTGTAAAAGTTTTCGTCAACTACTGATACCTGAGGCTTTTTATCAAGGAATTCTTTTTTGCAGCTACTAAATAAAGAAGCAGCAAAAATTAAATATATAAGATTAGCTTTTTTTAGCATTTTTTTAGCAGTTTAATTTGATTAAAATGTAGCGCTTACACCAACCATCCATGTTCTCGCTTGAGGATAAGTACCTCCTTTGTCAACTCCTACATCCAGGAAGGATCTTGTACGGGCGAAATCAGGAGTATATGTTCCGATTTCCGGATCAAGGCCAGTATATTTTGTAAACGTATACAGATTTTGAGCCATGATATAAACTCTTAACTTTTCAAGTTTTACCAGTTTTGAATATGTTGCTGGTAGAGTATAGCCAAGCTGAGCAGATCTGATTCTCAGGAAAGATCCATTTTCAATGTAGTAATTAGAGATTTTTCTGTTGTCATTTGGGTCTGCGAATGTTACTCTTGGTACATCATTTGATGTTCCCGGACCAGTCCATCTGTTAAGCATTTCTTCTGAGAAATTTGAGTAAGGAACTCCACCTTCAAGCGTATACTTGTTACCATTAAAGATTTTGTTTCCATAAGATCCCTGGAAGAATATAGAAAGATCAAATCCTTTATATTCTACATCACCGTTGAAACCATAAATGAATTTAGGAAGTGGGCTTCCAAGTGTTGTTCTGTCGTTAGGAGTAATCTTTCCATCTCCATCGCGATCTTTAAATTTGAAGTCTCCAGGACGAACACCTTCTTGCACAGTTTGAAGGGCTGCTGCTTCCTCTGCTGTCTGAACAATTCCATCAGTTTCCAATCCGTAAAACTGAGCCATTGAAGCTCCCTGCTGAGTGATGTTTGTAAAGAAAGTTCTGAATTGACCATCGTAAATTGGATCGTCAAGTTTGGTTATTTTGTTCTTGATAGCAGTAAAGTTTCCACCAACTCTATAGTTTACTTTTCCTATGTTATTTTTGTATTCTGCAGATAATTCAACCCCTTTATTAGTCATTGCTCCAGCATTTACAAACGGAGGCTCTTCAACTCCTGAATATCCGGGAATTCTTCTTTTGTAAATCATGTCTGATGTATTCTTGATGAAATAATCAGCAGAGAAAGTAATTCTGTTGTTTAAGAAACCAAATTCAGCTCCAAAGTTAGACGTTGTTACAGTTTCCCATTTGATGTTTTTGTTACCTGCCCCAAGTGGTGTGCTACCAAATGCAGATGAATTATTAAATGAGTAGTTATATCCTTGGTTGATATTGGTAGTATAAGGATAGTCATTACCTGGGATATTCTGGTTACCTAATTTACCCCAGCTCGCTCTTAATTTTAAGAAATTTACAATGCTTCTGATTGGTTGCATGAAGCTTTCTTCTGAAACAGTCCATCCTGCAGCAAAAGATGGAAAAATACCCCATCTGTTTTCTTTGGTGAATCTTGAAGATCCATCAAGCCTGGTATTTGCTTGTAACTGGTATTTTTCCTTATAAGAATAGTTGATTCTGCCTACATAAGAGAATAAGGCTGATTCCGTACCTTCGCCTTGAGCATTAGCGTTAACTGATGCAGAAGTAAGATATTGCTGACTTGGGTCATTGCTGAAGGTTCCGTCTTTAGATGCTCTGTAGTAATCGAATCTGGTGTTTTGCATTCCTACGAGGAACAATCCTTCAATTTTATGATTTTCAGCAAGTGTTTTTGTGTAATTTAATGAGTTTTCCCAAACATAGGTTCTTGTTTGATTTTGCTGAAAAACAACCTGAGCATTATCTAGCTTTTCGCTATTAGATACATAGTACTTTCCATTAAATTGGTTTTGTGTAAAGCGGTTTGAAGTATAGCCAAGGTTTGATTTAACTTTCAACCCTTTTATGATTTGATATTCGGCAAACCAGCTTCCTATGAAGTTCATCCCTTTATACTTATTGTGGTTGTAAGTTAGACGAGCCAATGGATTTGGAATATCAGTTCTAGGAATACCTGATGCATATAGAGAATCTCCTCCACGGCCTGAATATATGTTTGTAACAGGATCCATGTTAAGAGCTCCTGAAATAACAGAGTTAAAAGGATCTGAATCGTATAACTGAGATCTGTTAAAAGAGGATACGTTCATAAAAGTACCCACTTTTAAGTTATTAAGCAGCTGATAATCGATCTTAGTGTTAAAGTTTAATCTGTTATAATCAGAATTTTTCATAATACCTTCCTGTTGAAGATAGCTTCCAGAAAGATAGTAATTGAGTTTTTCAGTTCCGCCAGAAGCACTAAGTGAGTAGTTTTGCATGATGGCTTTTCTGAAAATTTGATCTTGCCAATCAGTTCCACCTCCGATAGTATCTGTATTGTATTTGATTGTTCCGTTGTCAGCCATTGAAGCTTCATTGGCTAATGTGGCCCACTCTTTTGCATCTAATAAATTATATCTTTTCCATTCACTTGATACACCAGTAAGAGCATTGAATTCATAAGAAGTTTTTCTGTTTGCTCCTGTTTTGGTTGTAACCAGCACAACTCCGTTTGCAGCACGAGCTCCATAAACAGCAGCCGCAGACGCATCTTTAAGAATGTTGACTGATTCTATATCACTTGAATTGATAAAACTTAAATCAGGAACTGGAACACCGTTTACCAGATATAGAGGGTCACTGTTGTTGATCGTACCGACACCCCTTATACGCACGGATAGTGGCGCTCCCGGAGCTCCTGTGTTTTGTGTTACGCTAACACCGGTAACTCTACCTTGTATCGATTGTACAGGATCTACAGATACCACTTTAGTAACATCAGAACCTTTTACTGAGGAGATTGAACCTGTTACATCAGTCTTTTTCTGTGTTCCATAACCAACGACAACAACTTCGTCAAGTTTGTTATCTGCTGGCAGTTTCACATTTACAACTGTCTGACTTCCTACTTTTACTTCTTGTGTTACAAAGCCAATGTAGCTTACAACAAGCACTGCATTACTATCCGGCACCGAAATAGAGAAATCTCCGTTCTCGTCGGTGATTGTTCCTGCTGAAGTTCCTTTGATGGCAATTGTAACTCCAGGTATACTTTCCCCATCATCAGATACTATTCGTCCTGTGATAGGAATTGCATTTTGTGCCATTGCCTGCATGAAGCCGACTAAAATGACAGCGAGTGTTAACGCAATCTTAAAAATTCTCGGAGATGTAATAAAATTACTTCCCCGAGAGATTTTCGGTGGTAGCTTTTTTCTCATGTTTAAGTGTGATTATTTGGTTAAATAGTTTGAATTTTTTTTGACGAATCTGCGAGAATACAAAGAAAAAAAATAGTAGGCAAACAAAACCCCCTTAAATTCGTTGGACATCAGTTGTATGTTACTACATTTAAAAAAGGTTACATGTTTTAGATGGAAAAGCTTTTTTTTCAGGCTAAAATTTATTATTCTGCATTTTGGCATTATTTAAATAATAAATTAAACTTATCTGATGTGCAGGCTCTGGCTGAGAAATTAATTTTGTGTATTATTTTACAAGATTTTTACCATTTGATGATTTATGTGGGAGATAAAATTTGATTTTTTACTCATGAGTATTTGGGCAAAGACATGAAAATCATTTCTAAAAGATAAAAGGTATAAGAGGATATGAATTTATGAGAGTGTCAATGGATAAAGCCGAATAAAAGGGGGAATAAAAAGCCCCGACTTTTGTCGAGGCTTTTCTAAGTTTATGCTTCCATTAAAAATCCTTTAATATATTCGTCAAGATCTCCGTCCAGCACATTTTGAACATCTGTGCGCTCTATGCCAGTTCTTAAGTCTTTAACAAGTTTGTACGGATGCAATACATAGTTGCGTATCTGTGATCCGAAATCAATTCGCTTCTTTGTGCTTTCTACGGCTGCTCTTGCTTCGTTTTTCTTGTCTACTTCTATTTGATATAGCCTTGATTTTAAAAGTTTCAAAGCCTTGTCTTTGTTTTGGAGCTGAGAACGTTCTTGTTGACACTCAATAATAAGCCCAGAGGGTTTGTGTCTCAATCGTACTGCAGTTTCTACCTTATTCACGTTCTGACCTCCTGCACCTCCAGCTCTGAATGTATCCCATTCAATATCTGCCGGGTTAATATCGATTTCAATCGTATCATCTACTACAGGATAAGCAAAAACACTGGCGAAGGAGGTGTGTCTTCTTCCCCCTGAATCAAAAGGGGAGACTCTAACCAGTCTGTGTACTCCAATTTCAGATTTCAAGTATCCGTAAGCAAAATCACCAGTAATTTCCAATGTAACGGATTTTACTCCGGCAACCTCACCGGCTTGATAATTGACTTCTTTTACACCAAATTTATGAGCTTCAGCCCACATAATATACATTCTCATAAGCATCCCAGCCCAGTCATTACTTTCTGTTCCTCCTGCACCAGGATTGATTTCAATAATAGCGCTTAACTGATCTTCCTCTCCACTAAGCATTTTTTTGAATTCAAGTCCTTCTACATCTTTTGAAACTTTAGTGAATTCTTTGTCTATCTCGGCTTCTTCCACATCACCAGCTTCATAGAACTCATAAAGGGTTTCAAAATCATTGAACGTATCTTCAATTTGTTTATAATAATCCGTCCAGACCTTTAGTGACTTAATGGATTTAAGCGTTACTTCAGCCTCTTTGGGATTATCCCAGAAATTGGCTGCAGTTGTAATTTTTTCTGATTCTGCTATCTGTTCTACTTTGTTGTCGTAGTCAAAGATACCTCCTCAAAGCAGCAACTCTGCCTTTTAGATCTTTGTATTGTTCGTTGGTCATATTTATTTATATATGTATTAAAAAGATATTAACAAAATTTAAATCTGGCTGTTCACGCTTTTCGGCCTTTCCAAACGTGCTCTTCTATGCCCAGCTCATGAGACATTTTTCTCGCAAGAACAAATAGGTAGTCAGAAAGACGATTTAGATAGATAACTATAATGTCGTTTACCGGATGTTGTTCATGCAAGGCAATCACAAGCCTTTCAGCCCTACGGCAAATACACCTTGTAATATGTGTATAGGAAACAGAGGGATGGCCTCCTGGTAGAATAAAGTTTTTCAAAGGAGGCAATTCTGCTTCCATAATATCGATTGCGGCTTCCAATTTTTCCACGTCTTCATTTAATACCTGGGGCAATTTCATTCTTTCAGGATCTTTTCCTGCTGCCAAAATTGCACCTATAACAAAGAGCTTTTCCTGAATCTCTTCAAGAAGGCCGGTCCTTACTTTATTCACCTCCTGATCTCTCACCAATCCAAGATAAGAGTTCAGCTCGTCAACTGTGCCATAAGCTTCTATTCTTATGTCAGATTTGGAAACTCTTCCTCCAGATAAAAGACTTGTCTGGCCCTGATCTCCTGTCTTGGTATATATTTTCATATTATTCAGCGTCTTGGTTTTTCTTAACCTCTTCCTGAAAAGTTTTTAGGAATTGTGAGAATTCTGTAGGACTCACATATAGTTTAAGGTCCTCAAGAATGCTTTCTCCGTAGGAAACCAGGTTTATTCTTACTGCTTGCAGGGCGTAGGCTTTAATAAGTTGAACACTGTATTTATTGATATCGATCCCTTTTAGAAGAATGTCATAAGCCTTTTCTCCCTGAGCATTCTTTTGAAAGAAAAGAGCTGCAGCAATGCGTACTCCTTCATTGAATGGATTTAGCTGCAATGCTTTGTTAAAATTTAACATTGCATTTTTTGTATTGTTCCTGGCTTCATCATACAAGGCAGAAAAGAAAGGCTTAAGCTTGGAATCATCCACATTCAGGTAAACTTTGGTGATCTGCTTGTTGAGTTCCTCATATTCACCTTTGTGTGCCAGGTATTTCAGATATGTCCTGTTTAAAAAGCTTTGAGCATCATTTTCTTCTTTCTCAATTACTCCCAGAGCGCCAAAGAAATAATCAGCCTCCTGAATTTTATTTTGAGAAAGATAAAACTCCATGAGATCTGCTGTGACTTCTATCTTTGCGTTTCCACGTGACATAGAGCTAAATAGCTCTTTTATTTGTTCAGTGGTTAAAGAGCCTTTTTTATAATGGATGAACTGAAGCTTCAACTCATCACTCCAGGTTTTAACTTCTCCAATCGCAGAGGTATTAATGATTTGAAGCAGATTCTCAGTAATTTTGTTTATGTTCTTGTCGGGAACAGAACTTAATTGCATCAGTATTATTTTGCTACCTTCAAAATCTCCAGTTTCCATAAGGGAAATGGCATAATAAAGAATATTGGAGCTTTTAAGTTCTGCCTTACTTTGTGAGAAGTAGTCGATAGCCACCCTATAAAGATCGTGTTGCATCATCCAAAGACCAAGAACAGAATTGTAAGTAGGAGCAAAAGAAGAATTTAATCTGATGTTGTCTAGTATTTCCTTCCCTTTCAAACCTTCATTATTGTAATAGTAATATAATGCGGTTAAATAAGTGAGTTGTTCCTTATATTCTTCATTTCCCTGCCATTTTACAAATGATTTGATGTGATCAAGAATCTCTTTGTTGCCATCTTTAAGATGGTTTAATGTTATATTGTTCAGGTAGGAGTAAGATTCGAGAGATAAAATACTGTCTTTGATAAAATCTTTTTTTAATCCCGACTGATATTTTTTGCCATTGAAATTGAGGATAGAAAGTTTATTTGTCTGATACGCAATCGCATCTTCAAAAAGCCCTTGACTGCTGATGGAGTCTGCTTCTGTTGTAAGTCCTTTTCTGGTAAGGAAATTCAAAATGTTGCCAGCAGCCACAGACTTATTTTCTTTAAGATTTTTCTCACTTTGCGTCAAATGAAAATAGGTGGAGTCTGACATGCTTTTGTTCATATATAGCACACCAAGATTGTTTTGAATCATGCCATTATCTGGGAACTTCTGTAAACCTTCCTGAAGTGTAAAAAGCGCAGGGAAGAACATGTTTTCCTGAAAATATATTCTGCTGAGATTTACGTAAGCCTCTGCCATCGGTCTTTTCACACTGGCAGAAGCAAAATAGTCCACAGCTTCTCTTCTGTTGTTTTCTTTTTCAGCAATCACTCCCAGTGAGTAGTTACTGCGATGATTCTGAAAGTCATTAATGACACCCTCTCTATAATAATGTTTGGCTAGAAGAATATTTTGTTCGTGAAGATAAACATCACCTATTCCATTATTATACCCAGACAGGCACAAGTAGAAAGCAAATCTGTTTGAATATAAAAAGAGCGCTAACACCACGACAAATCCAATACCTCTTACCATAAAGAATGGCAGCCTTTTAGGCTGGTAAACGACATCATAGACCTTAACATTTCTTGGAAAAAGGTCATAGAAATTATAGATAATATATAGAAAATATGTGGCGCCTATACCGAGATGCGAATATATAATGGCATATTCGATAGACTCCTTAAGTGGATCATTTGCGGAAATGAGTGCATAACCGCAGACAGAAAGGGAGACAATTGCCAACCCTACATAAAAGTACGCTCCGAAAGGGCGAAACGGGATAATATCATAGAAAAGAGGAGCTCTTTTTTTGTACCCCCAAAGTCCGACAATAGCGGAGATCAGAAATATCCAGAATGCATTTAAGATCAGGCTGTCCCATTGAATAATCAACATCTTCTTGAGCAGCAGTAGTAACAGGTTGCCCAGATATAAAGAAGTTATGATGATGAAATTTAAAATAGAATTTTTGCCTGCCATGTTTTTGGAACCGGCAGTTAGAAATACAAAACTGTTAATAATTTCAAAGGAGATCAGAAATAGAAATAGCATTGTAAGGGCTATTGGAACAGCTATTCCGAAATTGGCCATATAATAAAATGGCGTACTTACTTCACTGAATTTTCCTATAATAATGCCAAGAATAAGAGTGATAATTGTAAATACACTCAGTCTTATAGAAAATGCAGTATCTTTTTTAAATGCCTGAAAATAATAACTGGGGATAAGGTAAATCACGAGCATGCCAGCCAGAAATTGATTCCCATATATTTTAAAAACTCCAATTAAATCTGTCTTAAGAGTTGATAAAAATAAGGTGAAGACAAGCATTGCAGCTCCATACCAGATAAGGTCCAGATATGTAAAGGTCGTTAATAGTAATATTATCGCCGCCACGGAAAGAGCAAAGTAAATGTAGGATGTCAAGGGATAGAGATGAAGACTACTTCCCTTGAAAGTCTGGGATAGGAGATAGCTATCAGACTCAACAGTGTATTTAAAAAGGTGTTTAACGAACGTGTCAACTGGAGTATTTAATGTTTCAGCATTAGAATCAACTTCCCATTGGATGACCAGTTTGTTCTCTAGATACCATCCGGCAAAGAAGTATATCAAAGCCAGAACAGACAGGCCAATTGCTGAAATAAAAACTATCTTTTGACTTTTTTTCCAGGAGTTCCAGAAATAAATACTATTCATCTTACCTCACATTATAATTAATTGGCAAACTTAAATCTTTAATCGGGTAAATAAAAATTGCCCCCATTGGAGAATGGTAAATAGTTGTAAGTGGTTAAAGCTGAAAGTTTAAAGTTGAGTTTTAAACATAAGAAATCTCTTCAAGCCCGGGAGGTAGGTATTCTTGCAAATGCATTTAGATGATGTTTTGTTGGGTAAATAGGATTTGCCGGATAAATGTTTTAAACTTATTGGTAGGTTTTATGTAGTTTATCCAATCATCAGTACTAGATTTTTTAGGAGTATTAAAATCCTTCTCCTTCAGGAGAAGAATTTAGGATGAATCTTTTTTAGGACTTTCAGAAAAAACAAAGGTTTGAAAATCTTGATGGTCTGAAAAAATATTGTTTTTTTGGAAAATAATTGAGGGAGGAAGTTGAGTAATTATAATATTGTGAAATAACCCACAGCATTTGTGACTGAACTTGATCTTAATTTTATAAGTAACTTTTAAAATATTAAATCTAAAATATGGCCACATTCGGCAAAGATTCCAGACCCGCTCAGATTTCGGGAAATGAAAATACCAATTACGGCGTACCATTGGCGCTTATGGTATCACTGTTTTTTATGATTGGTTTCATCACCGTAATGAACGATGTTCTGATTCCGAGTTTAAAAGGGTTGTTTAACCTTAAAACCTGGCAGGCAATGCTTATCCAGTTTTGTTTTTTCGGAGCATATTTTATCATGTCAGTACCATCGGGATATCTTATACAAAAGATAGGATATAAAAAAGGGTTGGCTATTTCTCTTTCAGTTATGGGTAGTGGTTTGTTGTTGTTTGTGCCAGCAAGTATCATTATTTCATATCCTTTTTTCTTGTTAGCTCTATTTATTGTAGCCGTAGGTTTGACCATTTTACAGGTCGCAATTAATCCATACATCGTTGCTCTTGGGCCTGAGGAAACAGGTGCATCCAGGTTAAATCTTGGAGGAGCTCTCAATTCTACAGCTACATTTATTGGTCCCATCATTGGAAGTGCGTTTATTCTGAATCCAGACCTTAATAATACAGTTGAAAAGGCAGCTGCGGTGAGAGGTCCATACATTGCCCTTGCTCTCTTGACCTTTGGAATAGGTGTAATTCTGTATTTTTTGAATCTTCCCAAAATAAAGTCTGAGGTGGAGAAAGGAGATATGCTGGAGGGAAGCATTTTTGATTTCAATCACTTGTTTGCGGGAGCAGGAGCTATATTTTTCTATGTGGGAGCTGAGGTGTCCATTGGAAGTATTCTGATCCTGTATATTGTAGAAGATAATTTAATAAAAGCATCCCCAACCATTTTTGCTAAATTCAATGAAGAAACTCTTGCTTCTTCTCTTTTAGCCTATTATTGGGGCAGTGCCATGGTTGGAAGGCTAATTGGAAGTTTTATTGGCCAAAAAGTAAGAGCAGAAATCATGTTACGTGTTGTAGCTTTTTTAGCAGTTCTGTTTGTAGGGGCAAGTATGACTGGTTTATTGGATTCCTACTTTGTGGGGATCAGACTAATGGTACTTGATTTTGATCAGGGGTTGCCGAAGATTGAGATTCCGGCTTCCATCTTGTTGCTTGTTCTTGTCGGGCTGCTTAACTCTGTAATGTGGCCGTGTATTTTCCCTCTTTCACTAAATGGCCTTGGGAAATTTACAAGTAAAGGTTCTGGTTTACTCGTTACAATGGTAGTAGGGGGAGCTTTAATTCCTTTGATACAAGCAGGGATAGCCGAAAAAACTGGATATACTTCAAGTTTCTGGGTAGTTCTTTTATGTTATATCTATATCTTATATTTCTCAGTAAGAGGCTATAAAAGCAAAAGGACGCTCACATCTAATGATGACTTAAAATAATTTTCTTGAATTAATACCTAGTAAAAACAAACCTAAATTTTTATTCAGTTTATGGCATATAAAATCAACAATCTGCAAGAATACCAGGCAGAGTATGCTGCAAGTGTTAAGGATCCGGAAGCATTCTGGGCAAAGCAGGCAGACAGGTTTCAATGGAAGAAAAAATGAGATAGGGTGCTGGACTGGAATTTCTCTGAGCCTGATGTAAAATGGTTTTCAGGAGGGCAACTTAATATCTCTGAAAACTGTCTTGACAGACATTTAAAGGAAAACGGTGATAAAGTGGCCTTTTATTGGGAACCTAATGAGTCTTCGGAAGCCAGACGTACAATTACCTATAACCAATTGCATACTGAAGTTTGTAAGTTCTCGAATGTGCTGAAGTCATTAGGTGCAAAAAAAGGAGAGAGAATTTGCATATACATGCCAATGATCCCTGAAGTGGTCGTGGCAGTGCTTGCATGTGCCCGTATTGGTGCTATCCATTCAGTAGTATTTGCTGGTTTTAGTGCAACCTCTCTATCTGACAGAATAAACGATGCAAAAGCTGATTTAGTCATAACATCAGACGGTTCATTCCGAGGCAATAAAACCATAGCAATCAAAGACATTGTAGATGAAGCTCTGAAGAATAGCCCTGGAGTAAAGAATGTAATAGTTTACAAGCGTACTGGACAGCCTGTAAAAATGAAATCTCCAAGAGACCTCTGGTGGAATGAGTTAATGGAGAAAGCTAGCCCTCTGAATGAGGCCGTAGCTGTGGAAAGCGAAGATCCATTATTTATCTTATACACATCAGGTTCTACAGGTAAGCCGAAAGGTGTTGTTCATACAACGGCAGGCTACATGATATTTTCTGAATACTCTTTCAGTAATGTATTTCAATGCGAAAAAGATAGTATTTATTGGAGTACAGCAGATATTGGCTGGATTACAGGACATAGCTATATTGTTTACGGACCTCTCCTGGCCGGGGTAACAAGCGTACTATTTGAAGGCATTCCTACATATCCCTCTCCTGGAAGGTTCTGGGAAGTGGTAGATAAATATAAGGTAACGCATTTTTATACAGCTCCGACGGCTATAAGATCATTAATGGCTTGTGGTCTGGAGCACGTTACTCCTCACAATCTTGGAAGCTTAAAAGTGCTTGGTTCCGTAGGTGAACCAATAAACGAAGAAGCATGGCACTGGTATGATGATCATGTGGGAAAAAACAATTGCCCTATTGTCGATACCTGGTGGCAGACAGAAACAGGCGGAATTCTTATTTCTCCTTTAGCCGGAATTACTAAAACAAAGCCATCTTATGCAACCCTTCCATTACCGGGTATACAGCCTGTAATTGTTGATAGTGAAGGTAAGGAGCTTGAGGGTAATGACGTTGAGGGAAATCTTTGTATTAAATTTCCATGGCCTTCAATTATAAGAACAACCTATGGAGACCATGAACGTTGCCGACAGACGTACTTTTCAACCTATAAAAATCTTTACTTCACTGGCGACGGATGCCGCCGAGACGAAGATGGTTATTATAGAATACTAGGTCGTGTGGATGATGTGATAAATGTTTCTGGTCACAGAATGGGAACTGCAGAGGTGGAAAATGCAATCAATGAAGATGAAGCAGTTATTGAATCTGCTGTAGTTGGATATCCTCATGACATTAAAGGACAGGGCATTTATGCTTTTGTGATTTGTGAGGATGTTGATAAAGATCATGAGAAAATCAGACAAAGTATTCTTGCAACAGTAACCAGAATTATAGGCCCTATTGCTAAACCTGATAAAATTCAGATAGTAAGTGGATTACCGAAGACCAGATCTGGAAAGATAATGAGAAGGATTCTGAGAAAAATTTCTGAAGGTGATGTTTCAAACTTAGGAGATATATCCACTTTGCTAGATCCGGGAGTAGTAGAAGAAATTAAAAAGGGAGCTTTAGTGCCATTAAAAAGCTAAGGGGAAACTCCCTGCAAATGTATTCGTAAAGAGCAAACTAAAATTAAAGAATACGGTTCAAATAGAATAAGGAAAAACAGGTATTGATATATGAGAGAGGCTTCAGTAAAAGGATCTACAATAAGTTCGGAAAATGGTATCCTGAACAGTAATGATAAAATGGCTGTCTTAATACCTGATTCAGAACTGTCTAAACGATTTGAAAAGGTTCCAACGGAAATTTTTTCAAATGCAGGAATTGCATCAAAAGTTGTAGCTATAGAAATAGCACAGATTATAAGAAGCAAGCAGATGTTGAATAAGCCATGCATACTTGGGTTGGCGACCGGTTCTACACCCAAGGGGGTCTACAAGGAGCTTATTCGTATGCATAAGGAAGAGGGGTTAAGTTTTAAAAATGTGATTACATTTAATCTTGATGAATATTATCCAATGCAGCCTGATTCTTTGTATAGCTATGTGAGGTTTATGAAAGAGCAACTGTTCAACCATGTAGATATACTTCCTGAAAATTACCATATTCCTGATGGTACTCTTAGCAAAGAACGGATAGCCTCATTTTGCCGGGACTATGAAAGCAGAATAGAAATGCATGGAGGTATTGATTTCCAGTTATTGGGAATTGGGGGAAATGGTCACATTGGATTTAATGAACCTGGTTCAACTTCCAACAGCAAAACGAGATTGGTAGCTTTAGATCACAGCACACGAGCTGCAGCTTCTCAGGAGTTCAATGGATTGCATAATGTCCCAAGGACCGCTATTACTCTTGGCGTATCTGCTATACTTCATGC
Source organism: Sporocytophaga myxococcoides DSM 11118 (assembly GCF_000426725.1). Taxonomy (NCBI): domain Bacteria; kingdom Pseudomonadati; phylum Bacteroidota; class Cytophagia; order Cytophagales; family Cytophagaceae; genus Sporocytophaga; species Sporocytophaga myxococcoides. The sequence goes on from NZ_AUFX01000005.1 coordinate 211,981, forward strand.
AAAAAGAGTAGTTCTCATGGCGCTTGGAGAACATAAAAGCAGAATTGTTAAAGCATCTATAGAAGGTCCGGTTTCTGAGCACGTGCCAGCTTCTTATCTCCAAAATCACCCTAATGCAACTTTTATTCTGGACGAAGCCTCTGCGGCGGAACTTACTCGTGTTAAGACTCCATGGCTTGTTGATACATTTACCTGGGATAAAAAGCTTATTAAAAAAGCTGTAACAGGTCTTGCTGTATCTTTGAAAAAGCCTGTGTTAAAGCTGACAGACAAAGATTACAATGATAACGGAATGGGAGAGCTTGTAGCTCAACATGGTCCTGCTTATGATATTAATCTTGAAGTATTTAATCAGTTGCAGAATACAATTACTGGTTGGCCTGGAGGTAAACCAAATGCAGATGACAGTAAGAGACCGGAGAGGGCATTACCTGCAGTTAAAAGGGTATTGATTTTTAGTCCGCACCCCGATGATGATATTATCTCTATGGGGGGAACGTTTATGAGGCTTCAGGACCAAGGACACGATGTCCATGTGGCATATCAGACTTCCGGAAATATAGCTGTTTCAGATGAAGAGGCGCTGAGATATGCTGATTTTGTTACTGGCTTTGATCAGAAGTTTGGTTTGAACAACTCTGAGATAGATGCTATTTATCAAAATGCAAGAGAGTTCTTGAAGAATAAAAAACAAAGCGAAAAAGATATTGACGAAGTGCGCCAGATAAAGGGGTTGATAAGGGTTTCTGAAGCCAAAGCAACTTGCCGGTTTGTTGGTATTCCAGATAATAACGTGCATTTTATGAATCTTCCTTTTTATGAAACAGGAATGGTTCAGAAGAAACCTTTGGGCGAAGAGGACATACAGCTAACGGTAGATTTGATCAAGCAAATCAAGCCCCATCAGATATATGCAGCTGGAGATCTAGCAGATCCGCATGGCACACACAAAGTCTGTCTCGATGCTGTATTTGAAGCTCTAAAAAGATTAAAAAATGACCCTGAAAATCAGGAATGGATTAAAGATTGTTGGTTGTGGCTATACAGAGGAGCATGGCAGGAGTGGGATGTACATCAGATAGAAATGGCAGTTCCAATGAGCCCTGATCAGGTATTGAGAAAGAGATACGGAATATTCAAACATCAGTCGCAGAAAGATGGTGTAGTATTTCAAGGATCTGATTCAAGAGAGTTCTGGCAGAGGGCAGAAGAAAGAAATAAAGCAACAGCAGATCTGTATAACAAATTAGGCTTACCTGAATATGAAGCTATTGAGGCTTTTGTAAGGTATTTATATTAAAATCTTTTTGAATAAAGAAGTCATTCATAATTTTAATTTTTCTGATGAATGACTTCTTCATATTCAGCAGATTTATATACATTTTTTTGACTAGGTATCACAACAGAAAAGCAGGATCCTTTTCCCGGTTCACTTAATAATGTAATCTTTCCATTAAGCTTCTCCAAAGCTATCTTCACAATATAAAGTCCTAATCCTGTTCCATTTGAGTTCTCATTTGCTTTGCAAAACATTTCAAAGATCTTGGTATGATACTCATTGGCTATTCCTAATCCATTATCTGTAAATACCAGTCTGGCTTCCTCATTATCGCAGTTTATTTCTATTTTCAGAAAACTTTCTGGTTTGTCGCAATCTCTGTATTTAATTGGGTTTTCAATAAGATTTTGAATGATAGATTTAATTAAATTTTTATCCGAATAAAATTTCACTGTTTCATTTATCTGTATATCAAATGTCATAAATGGAAATTCCGGAAAATTTTTAAAACTTGATAGCGCATCTGCCACCATTAGTCTAAAGTCTATCGCTTCATAGGAAAGATTTGTTTTCTTTACTTTTGTGATTGAAAGAAGATCATATAAAAGCTTGTCAAGTTTCTCTGAACTCTTAAGTATGTGCTGCATGTACGGCTCTGCGGAAGGATCCTGTATGTCTTTTATTCCTATTTTTGTCAAAGCAATAATTGACTTTAAAGGTCCTTTAATGTCATGAGAAGCTTTGAATACAAAGGTATCAAGCTCGATATTTTTTTCCTGAAGTTCTCTGGTCCTCTCTGCAACCTGTGCTTCCAGTTCTTTAGTGATTTTTTCATTCAATGCTTCATTCTTTTTGTATTCAAGAATGAGCTGATCTTTCAAGACCTGGTTTTCTTTCAGCTCTTGAATCATTGATTTTTGTGCGCGTTCCTTTTCTCTTTTAATTGTGCGGAACCTGTCTGCAAGAGCAAAAGAAAGCAACACGACTTCAAACGTGATGCCATAATTGAAGCTATAGGTCGTGAGTATATTGGGTTTTACAATAGATAGAACTTGAAGTATTTTGATAATGATACTCACACAAATGAATGTATAAGCAATAATAAATATTCTTGCAGGATAATAGCCTCTTATAGCCATGTAGAGCGTGCAACAAAGCACAACTAGGAATGGAATTGCATAAAATATGTAGGAAGGGAAATTGAATTTTATGTAAATGAAGTTCAAGGAAAAGAAAAGAAAATAAATAGCAACTGTTCCGAAAACCACAAGCCTAATCGCTGGAAATCTCCTTTTTAATCCCATAAAGGAATCAAAATAGAATACAGAACTGCAAAGAAATAATGAAGGGGCTATATACTTATACAAGTAAGGTATGACTTCAGGATAGTTCTTCCAGATAAATTGAAATCCAAAGCCATCTTCTGTGAGAGATAGGAGTATAGCGGTGAATACGTAGATCACATAATACAAATAAACCTTCTCTTTAGTGCTGGTATAAATCAATGCATTGTATAAAGTTATTATAAGTAAAATTCCATAATAAATACCTAGATACAGATATTCATGGGTAGAATAATATGAAAAATGCTGTTGGCTCCTGATTTTAAACTGAAAAGGCACATGATGCTGAGACTTTAGCCTTAATAAGAGTTTGTAGTTATGGTTTGGTTTTAATGGAAGATCAAAAATGATATTTTTGGTTGGATAGTCTCTTTCATAAAATGAATACTTTTCGCCTGTTTTTCTGAATTCTGTTAGCTTCCCATCTTCAAAAAGATAGAGATCAACTTCTTCGGTATGTATTGCCAGGAGTTCCAATATCCATTTGTTTTTCTGATAGGCTTTAAAATGGATATCTGTGTTAATCCAGTATGCAGATGTAGGATTATAATTATACAGTTTTTGATTTTTGGTAGTTGTTAGAAGAGAAGATTTGGCTTGGTCTGTAAAGTCTTCATAGGTAAAGCGATCTGAAGGATCTTCTGTAATTGAAAAATATCTTTCGGATATTGAATAATCGAACCTGTTATCTGTAATAACAACTGGATTTTTAGAGCTTGCATATAAATTGCTGGTAAAGCAAATTACAGCTAATAGCCCTGAAAGTAATTTTCGGGTTGCTGATAATGCTGTTTTTTTAAAATATTCAAGTAAAAATTGTCTCTCCCACATAAAAGTGTTGTACTGGATAGATAGATTGATTGTGGTTCTCTATATATAGAAGAACTAATCATAACACTTATCAGGAAGAAATGTTTAAAAAATAATGAGGATTTAATTTGGGGTGTGGTGTAATTACCTATTTTCTTTTACATACTGTTCAATTTTAGGAAAGCAAATCAAAAACCATTTAGTATATCTCTCCGGATGCTCAATAATGTCCAGTTTCAGATCTTCAAGTTTTATAAATTTCCAATCTTCAACTTCTTCAGAATTTATATTGGGATGGCCATCATATAAACCTGTAAAAACATGGTCAAATTCATATTCTGTGAGCCCGTTGTCGAGTTCTGCTTTGTATATGAATGAAAAGATTTTACGAAGGCTGGTGGTAAATCCCATTTCTTCAAAAAGCCTTTTCTCCGCTTCCTCAGAAATAAGGGTTCCAGGAGCAGGATGACTACAGCATGTGTTGGTCCACAAACCTCCGGAGTGATATTTCGAAGTCGCCCTTTTTTGTAAAAGGAGTTCATTGGTTGAGTTAAAAATAAAAATGGAGAAAGCTCTGTGCAACTCACCTTTTTGGTGGGCTTCCATTTTTTCCATTAATCCTTTTTCAGAATCATTTTTATCTACCAATATAACAAAGCTGTTTGTCAAGCGGATATAGTTTAAAGTAAGTTCAACCTCTGTTTTATTAGAGAATCAAGGGCCAATATAATTTTTCTGTTATATGAAATCCCAATTTTGTTCATTAATATTTTTTCAAGGGAAAGTTTTCTAATCTTTTTTAATAAAGTATTGTAATATGCGAATACAATATAAATTGCTCTTCGACTGCCTTGAGGAAGTTTCTTTATGTTGCATTTTACTGCTTTAAGGTCAGCTTCTATTGATAGTTCCATAGCTAATTTCACTTCTTCTGAAAGCCCTTCAGAATGGATTCCGATCGCTGACCCTGTGTTATATTGATGCTTTGATGAATTTTTCAACTTATTGAGCTTTAAGATTGCAGAAGAAAACTTTTTAGCTGGTGTTTCAAGTGTTTCATATAATTGGTGATTGCCATCACATAAAACTTTTAAAACCATTAAACCCAGAGCTTCCGAGGGGCCTGCAGCATATAGTTCGAAATTTTTTAAATCGGCAGGTAGGTGATAGATATTTAATTCAATACCTTTTAAAAACTTGCTTACCAGAGCTGTATCAATTCGGAATTTGTTTATTACAAATTGAAAACTATTGAGAATAGGATTCAAGCTGAACCTCTTTTCAATAGCTTTATAAGTTTCATTACTATAGTCTAAAAGTAATTCTTTTTTGTCTCTGTTTTCAAGGCTGTTCGCTATTTCTTCTGCTAAGGTAGCGAATGCATAGATGCTATATATGTTCTCCCTGAATTGCGGCCTTAATGCGTGGATCCCAATAGAAAAGCCAGATCTATAAGTCTTAGAAAGATCTTTGCTGCAATTCAATGAGACTTGATTAAATAGATTACTCATCGTCAAAGTCTTTATTTATGCCTGTTTTGGATTATAATCAAATAGATTTAAAAATGGATATCAATTATTCTATATGAGAGATAAGAAGGCAAACCGTAAGGAGGAAAAATTGTTCTGTGTTCTTTATTAAGGCTTCTCTCACATAAGTATTATAGGAGTATTTTGAATATTATTTGTTTTAAGTACCAGAATTTCTTCTTAATTTTCAAACTGTTAAATACTTTTTCTTATTGCTTAATTAAGTACAAATTTATGACTAAATTATCCATAATCGCAGCGATTGCTAGTTTAAGCTCCTTTTGTGCATTGGCTCAAGTACCATCATATGAAGGAAAAATTTATAATATGCAAGGTAAAAGTGCAGCTGCTTGGGACTTCAAAAACGATAAACAGAAGTTTTTATCGGACAGCGATTCTGAAAAAGATCTTGTAAATCTTACTGATAGTATTGACCTGCCTGCTTTTAAACTAAACTTTACAAGTAAAAATCAAACCTCTTTTGTAGCAGCAGAGATAGCTAGCCCTGCTTCCGTTTCTTTTGCCGAAATACAAAAGATTTATTCAGCTGGAAAAGCAACGGCTTTAGTTAAAGAGATTAAGAGCCATAGTTATTATGTAGCAAGGCTAAGAGGAGGTGAAGAATATATGGTACTTCGTTTTGATAATATATCTGATGATAATAAATCTTTGGCTACAGGTGGTGATAATCTTGATTATATCAGTTTTACATATTGGAAAGGCTATTTAAGTTCCCAGCAACTCAGTGATTTAAAAAAGGAAGCTTTGGAAGAGCTGAAAAAGGGTAATTATATGTTAGCCCTGCAAAAAGCGGAATCTTTGGCAAAGAATGATAAAGAGAACTATGAAGCCTTTTATGTATCTGCTATAGCAAAGTCTGAATTAGGTGATATAGAGGGTGCAATAGAGGATTTTAATAATTGTATTCGTCTTAAACCAGACTATACAGAAGCGTATATCAAAAAAGGTATAGCGGAAAGCAAAAGTGGAATGAGGTCTGAAGCGATTGAAGATTTTACTGCTGCTTTAAAGCAGGACTCTTCCCGAGTGGAAGCGCTTATCCACAGAGGTCATGAATATTATCTTTATAGCAGATATTCTGATGCTATCGCTGATTTCTCCAAAGTGATATCCAAAGATCCTCAGAATTTCCAGGCATATTATCAAAGAGGTTTAGCGAGAAACGAATATGGAAAATACGAAGAGGCCATAACTGATTTTACTAAGACAGTGGAGTTGTATCCTAAGTACAACTATGCATTTTTTTATCGAGGGTTTGCAAAGAGTGCTTTGTACCGATTTGCTGAAGCATCTGCAGATTATGATAAAGTAATAGAGTTGGATCCTAATGATAAAGTAAGCTATTTTAACAGAGGTAATTGTAAAAGGGAATTGAAGGATTTTACTGCTGCTATTGCTGATTATAATAAAGCTATTGAACTTGATCCTAAGTTTAATGATGCTTATTTTGAAAAAGCTCATTCAAAATTTTTATCCGGCGATGTAAAATCAGCTGTTTCAGAGTATAACAATATCATAGAAAAGTTTCCAAATAACAGTCAGGCTTATTTCAACAGGGGATTGTTTCATCTTCAGTTAAAGAAAGATCAGGAAGCTTTATCGGATTTTACAAAAGCAATAGAGTTAAATCCAAAAGATGGTGAAGCGTTCCATAACAGGGCTGTTGCCAAAGAGCAACTAGGAGATGATAGTGCATGCGTCGATGCTAAAAAAGCCGTAGAGCTTGGAGATAAAGAAGCGGCAGATTTGGTTAAGTCTATATGTGGTAAATAATAATAAGTTATAAGTTATAAGAAAAAGAGGCGGTATATCCGCCTCTTTTTGTTTCAGCATATATAAACATCATTTTGCTTGAAATGTATATATATAAATTTAAGATATGCTGATTAAAATCTTTATTTCTCTACTGCTTGTTTCAGTATGTTTATGCTCTGTAAGCTTTAAAAATAGTTGGCCGGAAGAATATCAGGTATACTTTGCAGTCTATAAACCTGATTGGAAATCAGAGAAGAAACTCATTCTGCGGAAATTTCTACTGGAGGGAAAAGGATATTTTTTAATAGTCGATCCCAATACATTGAATACGGGCATAATCTTAGCTCCAGAGGGATCTACTCAAAAGCTCTCCTGGGAATCAGTGAATCGGGAATTTAAAGATTCACCTTATATCAGATTAATCAATCGTTCAATTAAAAACAGCAGTAATCTTCAGGATGCAGGTATCACACACGTAATGCCTGACCAGAAAGGTATTGATCTTACCATTGATCTCTGTCCTTCTCACTTGCCTCTTGATAAAAGAATATTTACTTCAATAATATCAGAATTTGAGAAATTTGATCATCCTGTTCCCCTTGCTATTTCTGTCTCTGGTTTATGGATGGAGAAACACCATGAAGATCTCGAATGGCTCAAGAGGCTGGTAAGGGAGAAGAAGATGACAGTGGAATGGATCAACCACAGCTTTCATCATAGGGTAAGTTTAAGAGAACCACTTAAGGAAAATTTCCTATTGGAGAAGAGTACAAACATAAGTGAAGAAATACTCGATACAGAAAGGGAAATGATTGAAGAAGGACTGGTACCTTCCTGTATGTTTAGGTTTCCTGGTCTTGTTTCCGATAAATCCCTATATGAAAAAGTAACAACATTTGGGCTTTTACCTATTGGCACAGACGCATGGCTTGCTAAGGGACAGAAAGCCTATGATGGAAGTATTGTATTGATTCATGGAAATGGAAATGAGCCTGTAGGTGTAAAGGATTTTTTAAATCTTATAAAAAACGAAGGCCCCAAGGTGAAGGAAGGAGATTGGTTGCTCTTTGATCTAAGGCAAAGTTTGACCAATGAAATCCGGTGATAACATTAAAGTAATGTGGATTGTTAGTCAAAATATTTAATTTAATCTGATTTTAATTTATTCATTACCAGGCCTCTGTGGAGTTATTTTTCAATCTTTTCAAAACTCAGTAAGAAATGCGGAGCTTCATCCTATATCCTAATTAACAAATGGTATTTTAATATTCTTATTATTAATGATGAGAGTTTTAATGAAAGGAGGGTTGATGAAAAGGGTTATTAAAGCTTATCTTCAAAAACTACTGGGATTCAGATATTATCTACACCTGTTTTCCTTATATAAAATCTATTCGCTAAGGGTAGATAAAGCGGAGAAAGATTTTCTTCACTTTGTCAAGCTTATCCCTAAGGATGGAATTATACTGGATATAGGTGCTAATATCGGACTCATGACAGTAACACTTGCTAAAAAATTTCCAGAATCTACTGTTTATTCATTTGAGCCGATACCATATAATCTGGGAACATTGAATCAGAATATCGAGTTGTTTAAACTTGATAATGTTGAAGTGTTTCCAATGGCTTTGGGAAATGAAGATAGTGAAATCGACATGGTAATGCCGGTTGTAAATTCTGTAAAGATGCAGGGATTATGTCACGTAATCCATGATGCTATTCCGAAAAGCAGTGAAGGGGAAACCTTTTCAGTGCCGCTTAGAAAGCTGGATAGTATCAAACATCTCAAACATGCTTCTCAAGACATTGTGGCTATTAAGCTGGATGTAGAGCATTTTGAATGGGCAGTTCTTGAAGGAGCTCGCGAGATATTAGACAAATACAAGCCCGTCATCTATTGTGAGTTGGGCGAAAACGAAAATAGAACCAAAAGTATGGAAGTATTATGCGGACTCGGATACAAGGCAAAAATTGTTGAAGGTAATGACCTGGTTGATTTTGACCAGGAGATACATAAAGCTACAAACTTTATCTTTGTGCATTAGCATATGAAATAGTTTGCTGCAAAAAGGGCAGGGCTTTTAAAGCCTTGCCCTTTTTTGTCTTCAGAGATTTATTTTTTTAAGATCTTCTGCTTCACTTCCCTTACTTTTTGTAATACACCTTTTTCTTCCAGGTAAGTCATTGTATTACGGTAGTATACAGGTCCATGGGTTTGTAATTTTTCCTTAAGTATTTTTTCAAATATTTCGAATACGATAAAACCTATTAATATCGATGCAACCCATTCAAGCTCGGAAAAAGCGGATTTGCTGATGATTGTTTTTTTTGCTCTCAATCCCCAAAGGTTTTTAAAGCTTTTGGTTTCAAAGAAATGAGAGACTAATGTACTCGCCCAGGTTCCGACTACAAAACCAAGTAGCCTTCCTGAAAGAATTCCATATAAGTAGTTTAGCAGTACGTCTTTGGAAAAGTATTTTTTCATAGGTATTTAATTCAGAGTCAAGTCGGTCTATTCTGAAACGACAGAATCTAACACTTGTTTCACCTAAATAAAATTGGTTTTTTTGAAAATGGGAAATCTTCTTAGGGGAATTTGAAAATAAAAAGTATACTATTTTATATTGAGTGCTGATGCGCATAGCTTTCACAAGCTATCTGGCAATCATGGCAGATATGAGCGCAACTCTTGCAAAGTGAAATCTCAGGATGTCTTTCACACTCAGCAGCACAAAGCCTGCAGATATCAATACATACATCCAATTGTTTGTCGAGAACTAATGATCCTCTTACTGATAATTCTCCAGTCAGATTTGTAATACCAGCACAGTCAAGAGTCAGTTTGGCGCAGATAGAATACTTTTCAAAGTTGTTTTCTACCAAACATGCTGCTGCACATTTTTTACATACTACAGAACATGCTGAAAGTATCTCAATAAGTTCATCCTGACTAACCATATTTTAACTCTTTTGGTTATCAGTACAACTGGCTTGATGCTGCTATTGTTATTTTATAATTTAGCCAATAGAATTAACAGTCTTTTCATTCTCTACAAGCTCATGGTCAGGAATGTTTTTCGTTATAAAATTCAGGAAGGGACCTGTCATAAATGTGGTAACGAGTGCCATAATCACCATGATGGTGAATATCTCCGTGCTGAGCACTCCCAAATCATAGCCAATATTAAGGACCACTAGTTCCATAAGGCCTCTGGTATTCATTAAAACACCTATAGATAAAGATCTTTTCCAGGAAAGCCCGGTAATCCTTGCAGCTAGTGCGCTACCCACAAGTTTTCCGAGAACTGCCAGGACTATAATGCCCAGGCAAACGATCCATAATTGGGGATTATTCAAAAGATTCACATGTGTTCTCAATCCAGTGAATACAAAGAATAGAGGGAGTAACAAAACAAGGGCTACATCTTCAATTTTTTCGGAAATAATTTTCTTCAGATTAAGCTCTTCAGGCATAATTACTCCGGCTATGAATGCTCCGAATAGGGCGTGGATCCCAATGATTTCGCAGATATAAGAAGATAATAGGAGTACGAGAAAAATAATTCCTGTTAATGACTTACTAATATCTCCATTTTGTGCTTTCACAGTAAAAAGCTTCTTAAGTCCTGGTTTTATAACATACAGCATGAATAAAAGATATGCAATAGCAAGAACTATCGTGAGCAATGCAGAAAGAATAGTAGTTGCTTTTACAATTGCTATTACCGCAGCCAATACGCACCAGGCAGTAACATCATCTGCTGCTGCACATGTAAGGGAAACCATCCCTATAGGATGTTTGCTCAGTCCTTTTTCATGAACTATCCTTGCCAATACAGGAAAGGCTGTGATACTCATCGCAATTCCCATAAATAGCGCGAAGGCCACGAAAGGAATTGTAGGTGGAGCAAAAGTGCTGTAAAGAAAGAATGAACTTACAACTCCGAGAAAAAAAGGAAATATAATACTTGCATGGCTTATGATTACTGCCTGATGAGCCTGATTCTTAATCGTAGCCCCGTCAATCTCCATTCCAACAATAAACATAAACAGAATAAGCCCGATCTGACTTAAAAACTGAATGTTGCCTAAAGAAGCTGCAGGAAAAATGAATGAAGACGCTTCTGGAAAGTATAAACCTAAAAGAGAGGGACCTAATACTATCCCGGCGATTATTTCTCCCACTACTGAAGGTTGTCCGGCTTTTTGGAACAGATAGCCCAGTATTCTTGCAACTACCAGGATAATAGTTATTTGTAGTATTAATGTACTGAGAGGATTATGCACATTACTGTTCAGACCAGAGAATATAGAGTCATTTTGGGTTGATGCCAATTGTGGCAATATTCTTTGTGCCTCCAGGTGTTTACCGTTATTAAGCAAAAACCAAATTAACAAAGAAAAGCCGCCGGTAAAGAGGGTATAGAAAATCAGATTTTTTTTCATAAAAGATTGTTAAATCAAGACAGCTGAAAATGTATTTCCATGATGATTTCCAGCTTAATTGGCTGCTGTCTGATTACGCAAATTTACAAAAAATATTATTTTTGAATGGCTTTTAGATTTTAAAATACCACTGTGAAAAGTCAATACGTTTTTTGTTCAACAGGAAGGTCTGAGAATAATAAAATATCTGCCAGAACTTCGGCTTGTAATCGTAATTCCGGTACTGCGGTTGATTCAAACAATACTCCTGTAAGGGGAGAGCCAAGAGCATAAATGATATTTTCATTGTAATGATTTTTTACTTTGCCGTCAGCAGAAGCATCCACGCCCAAATTGAGAGGACCTGGGTGAATTAATCCTTTTTGAAACATGCTTTGAATCAAGGGATCTTGTAATTTCAGATAGTTTAATTGGGGTCCTGTACAATTGATTACTCTATGTACACTAATTGTTGTTGGTTGTTCATGCTTATTTTTTCTGATTGTTATATTTAATTTTCTGCCATTTTTTTCAAGCGTTTCTATTGTACCTGAATGAATTTCAAGCATATTATTCTTTAGTAATTCATTAATGGTTATTTGATATTCTTGCGGTATCCTATGTCTGGAAATACTCCATAACCTGTTTAATTTTTTTAAGAAAAGCGCCTTGTCTTTAGCGGAAAAACTCATCCAGATTTTCTGGTTAAATGGTCTTAAACTTTCGATAATATCTCTCCAGTCTCCTCCTTGCTGTTTGTGGCTCCGCAAATGTTTTTTTACTATGGAGAAAACTTCAGTTAATGAGCTTGCCTTTTGGATTTCATTGTAAAAGGGAGGATAGAAATTCACAGGTTTATGCACCGCTGGTAAAAAGCCATGTCTGCTATAAGTATATATTTTTCCTTTGTGAGAATTGTAGAATAATGTTGTGCATAAATCTATCATTGTTAAGCCGCTTCCAAGAATAAGTATGTCTTCTTCTTTATGTATTTTATCAATGATCGTTTTATGGTCCCAGGGATTTGTAAAATATATCCCATCATTAATGTACTTTTCAAAAGGATCATTGTCTGATTGAGGAGGAAAGTTTCCAGGGGCAAGGACTACTTTATCGCTGATAATTTTTTTTCCACTTTCAAGCAGTAGAATTGCTTTATCATTATCCAATGTGAGGTCAATAGCCTCTTCGGTATGGATGTCAATAGCATCAAGGTTCTCGTTTAATTCACGGTAAAGGAGACTGGAAAGGTAATTCCCATAAAGCTTTCTGGGGACATAGTCCTCATGGTTATATGGATATTTATTTTCTTTCAGCCAGTTAATAAAATTGTCTTCATCAGATTGGAAAGCACTCATTTTGCCAGCATTTACATTCAGCAAATGAAAGTTGAATTCGGTTGAGTATGCTGCTCCTCTACACAGTTTTTCAGACTTTTCAATAAGATGTATTTTTATTTGAGAATGTCTTTTTTTAAATAAGTGCAATGTGAGCATGCATCCGCAGAATCCACCGCCAACAATACTGATAGTCTTCATAGCCATTAACCTGTAAAAAGAACTGCCAGCAAAAGGGATATGTTTAATCCTTACAGTTATGGTTTGTGTATGAAGTAGTAAGGGGACTTTTCTTTATAAAAAAAATGCTGAACTCGTAAAAAAATCTTAAGTAAATAATAGAAATGAAGGAGGTCTTCATTTCTATTATTTACTTACAAAGGTGTAATTATTTTTCAATAGAAAAAGATAGTCCGAAATTAAGTTCGAAGTAGTTCAGACTGCTGAATTCCTGATAGGAATATGCAGCATAGTTATATCTTCCGGAAACAATAAGGCCCAAACCGTTTTTTAACTTTATTAGAGTACCGATCTCAGGACGTAAGCCAAAGCAGGTTTTGGTATGTTTTGATTCTAAAGTCGAATAAAACTTCTGATAATTACTTACATATGCACCCACTCCGATACCTGCGTATGGCTTGAATGCTGATATTGAGTTAAGATAATAGAAGCCTGTTGCCAGCACAGGTACTGTATTAAAGTATCTTGTCTGAACAGCGGAAATATTCCCACTACCTGTAGAATAAACTTCTCTGTCAAAATATTTTCTGAAATCATTATATCCGAGATTCAAACCAACAGATATATTTTTATTGATAAAATATCTGCCTTCTATGGAAAAACCATCAAATAATTTTTTGTCTATATAGGACTTTAAATCGCCTGTAGCAAAGCCTAATCCATAGTTGTAGGAGAATAAGGTTTTTATATTATCCTGAGCATTGCAAGTGCTTTGAACTGATAAAAGTATTATGGCTATTAAGACCGGTAAAATATATTTTCTCATTTTGAGTATTATGTCTGTTTGTGTTTATTGAATTTATTGTCCTGCAAATAGATAAGGTGACTGGTTGAATAGACTATTGATACCATCTTTTGTCCTTTGCTCAGTCCCGGGAAATGGACTTGTCAAGGCGCCAACAACAATTCCATTCCATACAATATTTAGAGAGTCGGTTGATGTTTTTACATTGACCATATCTATTGATAAACTTCCACTAACTACTGCTGGATTATTGAAGTCTGAAGGTACTGAGAACGGTTTTGGGAAAAGAATTGTATCCGGATTTGCAAGTCCGGCGTAAGTCCCCCTATTGATGTAAGAAAAGTCATTTCCACCTGTGTAAAACAGCAAGCGAGAAACAATTACTATAAGATCAGGATTTGCATTTTTATCTACTCTTATAAATCCTCTTTGTGCAAGATTCGTATTTATAAGAGAAATAAAAGCAGTGTCTGAGATATTTGGGATTGCAGTTTCAGTAAGGAGATTTACAGGAGAAACTGAATTTCTGATAGAATAAGTTTTTACTGTATTGAAATCAAAGTTTTTGTCATGATTGGTTACATAAACATCCTGTTCCTCAAATGAAAGGTCATTAGAAGGGTCAACCTTCTGGCAGGAAAAAGCTATTGCTAAGAAAAGAATGCCTGTCAGAAACAAATTTATTTTAGACATTGATAAGTGGATTTATTTGAAAATTTAATTTCACAAAAATGATAAAATAAGTTTAAAATGACAAAGGAATGATAAGGCAAGAGGGATAAGTGATTAGTTAGGGAAGTAATATTTCTTGAAGAATACCAACTCTGGAAACAATTATAGCTGATTTTAATTAATTCCTTGATAATGAAGTTGAAGGTCTATTTTTGGCTGATTGGGGTAACCTTATTTTCCTGCCGGGGAAATCAGGAACAATATTTTACTTTCTCTGAAATACCTGAAAGTCTGGAACAGGTGTTACATTATAATGATGTGACGTTTGATGTTTCAGTAAAAGGGACAAGCAGTTTGAAAAAGTTAACTATCATCATAAAATCACCAGAGCTTAATGATACTTTGATAAGGATAGTCAACGGAAAAGTTTATGGAGTAAAAACTGGTGACCTCAACAATAATAATCTTCCCGAAATTTATGTTTTTGTAATAGGCAGAGGCAATAATGCCAAAGGGAGTTTTATTGGCTTTGAATTTGGCAGTGACGAGGTCGTTCAGCTTGCCTTTCCTGAACCGAACCCAAAGATTATGGAAGGATATATCGGGCAAGATTCTCTTTTTATTCAGGGAAAACACCTGGTCAGGCAATTTCCAGTCTATAATGATTCTGATTTAAGTTTAACCCCCACTGCAAATACCCGAGTAATAGAATATTCGCTCGATGACTCTCATCCCTATAAAGATATTCGCCTTCTGAATCTGGAAAATAGTTATGTGAAATAGGGGTAAAAAATAATTTAATCTTTTTGGTTTCGTTAGCTTTTACCAACCAGCCAATGGAATAATTTGATTGAATTATGAAGAGTACCTTACTAGCTATTTTAGTCTTAATCAGCCTGAACGTTATGGGGCAGGATAGCATTTGTGTAAATGCTGATCCAGCAGATTCTCTGGTAGTTTACACACCTGAGTTTAAATTCAAAAGGGGGATTTACCTTACTTATGAAGATTTTAAGAATAATTCACCCTTGCCGCTTTCTGCTGTTAAAACTGATCTGGATTCGAATTCCGTTCATTTTTTTAAAGACTTATTAAGCCATAAAAAAATTTACATCTATGATAACGGTCAGTTGAGGCTGCTGAAAAATACAGAATACTGGGGGTATTCAGATGGGAGAAGGGTTTATTGCAACTCATACGGTCGTTTTTCAAGACTTGATATTATAGGCAGTATATGCTTTTTTGTAAAGATTTCTCCTATGCTGGATTTGAATGATGCTTTTTATTCTCATGCATACACCAACATTACGAGAAAAAACATGATGGATCCGGGAAGAAAAACTCAGGCTGATAAATACATTATGAATTTTGAAAATGGAGAGGTGTTTTTGCTTAATAAAAAACAGCTTGTAAGTCTGCTTTCAAAAGATGCCGAGCTATTAAATGATTATAATAAATATAAAGGAAAGAAGGATGTTAAGACTTTTATGTTTATCATGAAATACAATCAAAAGCATCCTATATCGTTTCTAAAATAGTATCGTTTAGTTTAATTTTCCTTATAGCCCTTTTCCTTATTGGAAAAGGGTTTAAAAGGAAAATGATAATTTTTAAAATTTACTCAAAGCAGCACTTACCCAGTCTTCCGGAAGATTTTTCAAAGCCGCTCTCAACTCTTCTTCCCATTTTGCTGAAATGTAGTAAAGGTCATCTTTTTCATATCGATGCTCTACCATATTAAAGGTATCAGGCTTATACAATACTACATCCAGAGGAAAATCAACATCGTTGGCACTTACTCTTGTTGAATCGAAGGATAGGAAACCAGCTTTTAAAGCTTCATTAAAATCTGTTTCATAAGTTAGAATTCTGTTGAGAATAGGTTTCCCATAACCTGAGTTACCTATTATCACGAAAGGGGTGCTGGTAGAGATTTCTATCCAGTTACCCTCAGGGTAAAGTAAAAATAGCTTATGCTCTTCATCGTCTTCAAGCTGCCCTCCAACTATGGTAAACAAGTTTATAAACAGTCCGGATCTTTCAAGTGAGCTCCTGTCTTCGTCGGCTACCCTCCTTAATTGAGAACCAAAAGCATTAACAACTTTATATAATTTGTCGAAGTTTTTGCCTTCGTTTTCTTCTATTACTTCTTTAAAGTAGGTAAGGGCTTTATCTCTCACTGATCTCAGACCGCTTGTCATAATGAACACAGCGTGTCTTTCTTTTTGATAAACATATACTTTTTTTGCAGTAGTAGTTTCTGATCCTGAAGTTATTCTTGTGTCTGATAATGCAACAAGTCCTGATTTTAATTTAATTCCTAAACAATAGGTCATATAATGTAATAAACAAAATTTTATAATTTATTCTAAATTCTAATATTATTGCTGTTGCTGGCTTACCTGTACAATATGGTATGTTTTATTTTCTCCAATAGAAAGCAGCACTCCTTTAATCGGGCTGCAATCATTATAATCTCTTCCATGGGCTACTTTTATATAATGAATATTTACACGGCAGTTATTGGTAGGGTCAAATCCTGTCCAGCCCATACCGGGGATATAAACTTCTGCCCAAGCATGCATCCCTGCTGAACCAGTATAGGATGATCCTTGGTCAAGATACCCTGATATATAGCGACAGGCAAGTCCGTTGCTTCTGGCCATTGCGAGGAACAAATGTGTATAATCCTGACAAACTCCTTTCTTTAACAGTATAACATCTGCAGCTGTGGTGTTTACATCGGTTACTTCCTTTTCGTAGGACAAAAGATTATGTATATGAGTGTTTAATTCCAGGGAATAATCAAGCAGGTCTGAACTCCTTCTATAAATTAGTACTTCATTCTGATTTTCTTTGGGGATAATTGTGAGAGGGGAAGTGTGGAGATAAAGAAAATTTTCTATGTAAAAGTTTGTAGAGTTTATTTCAGCCCACTGTTCATGAGCTGAAGGTCTAACGTTATCAATATTATTAAGTTCTTCTTTTCTGACCTTTGCAGAATATTCCAATTTAAAATTTTTGAAATATCCTGCAGGTCTTATTCTTATCTGATTAAATCCTAAACTGTTTTTAGTACTGAAAATATCTTGTCCTGTAGAAACTTTTATCTGGAATTCAATCAATGACTGATACTCGCATTCGCAAGGCGAGATCATGAACTCGAAAAAAGCTTCCTTAACAGGATATTCATATTCGCTGATGGACTGATATACAATGTCAAAATACGTAGACATATTTTTATGTTAAGAAATTTTCTGGTCCACCAGCGATCCCAGTTTATATAAATTATCAAGTGTTTTCTCAAGAAAGGGTAGTATCTGGTCCTGAATTTCTTCTATAGTGAGGTAACTATATGAAGCCTGAAGTTTTCCCGCAAAGAATTCCACAGAACCTTTTTCTTCACCTTTCACAAGACTGATTTTCTGGAGACAATTATTCACTGCTTCCAGGTTAAAGATAATGGATCTTGGGAAATCTTTATTAAGAATAAGAAACTCTAGAGCTTTTTTCAGATTTGGTACCGATTTATAATGGACCCTACTCATATCATATCCTTCCGCACTTTTTAGCATTGCAATACACTGATAAGTTTCCATAGCTTTCCCGAGCTTCAACTGTTCTGTTTTTTCAATGTCACGAACCTTTGCTATCAGCATACGTGTAAGTTGTCCAGCGGCTTCAGTATGAATGCCCAATTGTATAAGCGACCATGTCTCATCATGGAGGAGGCTGTGATCAATATAACCATTTACAATAGCGCACTGATGCACGACCATTTCAGTAAAGCTAAGTATCTCTTCTTCAGTAAGTGTCTTGCCTTGATATGCATTTGCACTATGGTAAAACTTATTGATAGATTCCCAAAGCTCTGAAGAGAGAATATCTCTGGCTCCTCTGGCATTCTCTCTTGCATTGTTGATAAAAGATTTGATGGAAACCGGATTGGTCTCATCAAGGGTAATCTTATAGATAAGATTCTGATCTTCGAGGTTAAGAATATCTTCATCGTATTCATAACTGAGGCCTGTCATGCATGAAATGGAATCCAGAACATATTCCTTTTTGGAAAGATTAGGAGCATCCAAAGCAGAAAAATAATGAACATTAACATAACGGGCAGTATGTTGAGCTCTCTCAAGGTAACGTCCCATCCAGAGCAGGCTATTTGCGATTCTTGATAGCATATGATAACTAACCTTCTAATACCCAAGTATCTTTAGATCCCCCGCCCTGAGAGGAGTTTACAATAAGGCTTCCCTTTTTTAAAGCTACTCTTGATAACCCGCCCTTAAGAACAAAGTCTTTATTTTTACCCATCAGGCAAAAGCTTCTTAAATCGATATGTCTTGGTTCAAAAAACTCAGATTCTTCAATGAAGGTCGAATGTACGGACAAAGACATGATAGGCTGAGCGATATATTTTCTGGGGTTGCTTTTAATTCTATCCTGAAACTCTTTTCTCTGCTCAGCTGTAGATTTATGTCCCATGAATATGCCATATCCTCCCGATTCGTCTACTGGTTTTACGACAAGGTTTTCCATGTTTTCCATTACATACTTTAGGTCATCTTCCAGCTCACAGCGATAGGTGTGTACATTTTTCAATATTGGTTCTTCTGAAAGATAATATTTAATAATGTCAGGAATGTAGGTGTAGACAGCTTTATCATCCACAGCTCCAGTGCCAGGTGCGTTGATGAGAGTCACATTTCCTTCTCTGTAGCAGCCCATTAATCCAGGGATGCCAAGTACGGAATCTGCTTTGAAGCATAACGGATCAATAAAGTCATCATCTACACGTCTGTAAATTACGTCCACTCTTTTAGCTCCGTGAAGGGTTTTCATGTAGACAAAATTTTTGTCGACATACAGATCCCTTCCTTCCACAAGTTGAATACCCATGCTTTGTGCAAGAAATGAATGTTCATAGTATGCAGAATTATACATTCCAGGAGTGAGTACGACACATGTCGGATTATCTACTCCCTCCGGTGCTACGGATTGAATCATGGATAACAGCTGCTCCGGATAATCATGGACTGGTTTTATGTTGTAGCTTGAAAATACTTTCGATAAAGTTCTTTTCATCGCTTCTCTATTAGAAAGCACATAGCTTACACCTGAAGGACAACGAAGATTGTCTTCCAGTACATAATATTCTCCATCTTTGTGCTTAATCAGGTCTGTTCCGGAAATGTGTGTATAGACTTTGCCAGGAGGAGTGAAGCCAATCATTTCCTTCAGGTAATAATTGGATGAAAATATAAGTTCAGAGGGGACGATTTTATCTTTTAAAACCTTCCTGTCATGGTATATATCATAAAGAAACATATTGATTGCTCTGTTTCTTTGAATAATGCCTTTCTCCAGGTTTTCCCATTCTTTTAACGGGATAATTCTTGGGAATAAGTCAAAAGGGAAGATCCGCTCAACACCTTTCAAATTATCCGAATAGACAGCAAATGTAACTCCCTGGTTGAAAAAGGAAGCCCTTGCAAATTCATTCAGCTTCTTTAAGTCTTGTAATGTAAGTTTGTTGAATAAAGATAAAACTTTCTGGTAGTACTTTTTTACCTTACCGGTTTGGTCGAAGACCTCATCATAAAGGTTTTTCTCCGAATCGTAGGAGGAGAAAATTGAATTGCCATTGAGTTGGATGCTGTCTTTCATAAAAATATTAATTTTCTAATAATTTAATTTTAGCCATTATGGATAATATATCCTAATTTTTTTGGAGTTTTTTTATTATTATCCCCCAATAAACTTGTTAATCAATTATTTGTTTTATATTATTTATATGGATTATTACTTTTGTCAGATTTGGTATTTATATAATAATAGTAATAATTGTGTTAGTTTTTAATGAAAAAATTATATTTTATTTTATTAGGTCTTAATTTTAAGTGTAGTTATTTAAAAAGTTATTAATTGAGTTTATTTATGTTAAAATTATAACTTAAAAACTGTAAAAATCTATAAATATGTGAAAGTATAGTTAATAAGTTAGTATTACATCTCTTTATTGTTTTAGCGTTTTTAAGGCAAAAAATTTTGGGGATTAAGAATAGAATTTGTTCCTTGGAAATTAATGGAGAGTTTAATAAAGTTTTTCGATCAGGTCGAGCCTCTGAGTGAAAATAGTAAAGATATTTTACGGAGTTTTTTATATACAGAAAAATTAAAAAAAGGTAACTTTTTTCTGGAGTTGGGTACCATCTGTAATAAGATAGGTTTTGTTAAGTCGGGAATAATCAGAGTACAGTTTTTTAATGAGATGGGTGAAGAATTTACCAGGTATTTTATTGGTGAAGGACATTTTGCTGTTGATCTGACAAGTTTTAATGATAAAACTCCATCAAAAGAATACCTTCAAGCTCTTACAGATATGGAGCTGGTTATGATCACAAGAGAAGCAATGGAGTGTTTTGCTGCCAATATTTCAAACTGGAATAGTATTATAAGAAAGCTCACAGAGAAAGCGCTTTTAGAGAAACTAAAACTAAGTAATGAAATGGTGCTGGATGATGCCTATACCAGATATCAGAAGCTTATGGAAAGACAGCCAGAAATTGTGCAAAGGATTCCCTTGAATATTATCGCGTCTTACCTGGGGGTTAGTCAATATACATTAAGTCGGATAAGAAAGCGATATAGGTGAGTTTTTGCTAAAAGGCAAAATTTTTTCAGGGTACTTTCTTTTACTTTGCCTTAAATCAAAATTAATAGCAATGACTCAAAAAACGGTTGTGATTACCGGCGTTTCTTCCGGTATTGGAAACGCTACTGCCAGACTTTATTTATCGAAGGGATATAGAGTGTTTGGATCTGTAAGAAATGTCAATGATGCTCAAAGCCTGAAAGCCTTATTCGGTCTTAATTTTTACCCTTTAGTAATGGATGTCTGTAAATGGGATGAAATTGAAAAGTGTTCGGAATTTGTAAGGAAAGAACTGAACGGTCGCCCACTTGATTGTCTGATTAATAATGCTGGAATGGCCTTGGCTGGTCCTCTTGAATATCAGGATATTCAGGAGATACAGAATATATTTGATGTAAATGTAATAGGGCTGATCAAGGTAACAAGGGCTTTTTTGCCAATGCTGAAAGTAAAAGACCTGAGCTCAAATAGATCGGGAAAAATAATTAACATCAGTTCTGTTGCCGGGAAAATATCAGCACCATTTCTAGGTGCATATGCTTCGTCCAAACATGCCGTTGAGGCAATATCTGCAAGTTTCAGAAGGGAGCTTATGCCTTATGGAATAGATGTTATTATCATTGGCCCGGGTAATGTGCGTACTCCTATTTGGAGTAAAGCTGCAAGGTTGAACGCATTTGATCATACCGGCTATAAAAAGGCATACAGAAATTTTATTGATTATGCACTGACAGAGGAAAAAAAAGGGATGGCTCCTGAGGAGATTGCTGAAGTGATATTGAAAGCCAGCGAGACAGGACAGGCCTCTGTGAGGTATGCCCCAGTAGCACAGAAAGTAATTAACTGGATTTTGCCAAGGTCATTGTCTGATCGGACTTTAGATAAAATTTTCTACAAAAATTTTAAAATGGGAGTTTGATGCAAGCTATGAAATGAGAAAGCTTACTATAAATGTTTTATATGGTCAGCTTTCTCTTCTTCAAGTGTGGCTTGTCTTATAAGAAAAGGTTTAGGATTAGTTGCAAAGATTAATAACTTAGTCTCTTCTCTGTTCAGCCTTTCATTGATATAGATGATTCCCTGATTTACATCAAAATCAATTAATCCATTTTCACTGAGTGATGACAACTGATTCCATGCGCAGGTTTGCGAATCTTTTACTTCAATACGTTTAAGGGCATAGTTGCTGATGGCAAGTTCAAATAGTTTTATAGTGTTTTCCAGTGCTTCTTTTTCTGAATGATAATACCATTTTGAAGCAATATCCGGCATACGAAAAACTTTGCCACTGTTGTAAAAAGTAATATCAGGATTTCTTTCAACGGTAAATAAAGGAGGTGTACCTGCAAATTCAAATAATAGATGTGTTCTTATTTTTCCTTTATTAATGAGTTCGAGAATTTGTTTGTCTGTGGCAGATACTGGAAGTTGAAATTCGAGAGGGTCAAATAAATATTCAATATCCCCATCCGGATGTTCCTTAAAAAGTGCCTTCCCAAATTGATCAGAGAAGTATTCATTAACCATTAAAATTCTTTCATCTGAAAGAGTCAGTAGTAGGTCGTAAAGGTGGCTTTCTCTGACTTTTAGAATCCGTAATTCATTAAATTTTCTTTCTGCCGTTAGCTTATCTTCACACTCAAACAGGATACGGCCGGGGCCAAGCTCGGCTTTTTCCCTTAAGATTTCACGGATAATAAATTTATTTTGTTTGTCCAATTTCTCTATTGTTGTTCATCGGACTAAGATAAAATTATCAAATGTTTTAATTAAATATTTTTTGCTTTAAAAGGAGCTTTTTGAGGTTCCAACTGATTTTTTGATGGGTGTAAAATCAATTTTGCCATGTGATATATTGATAATACTTCTGATATAATTACTGATAAGCAGTAAATTACAGCGAATAGCACACATCTGATTATAATTGAAATAATTCTGAAAACCACTTTCATAAGTTATTACGTTTAGGCGTGAAAAATTATATGTGATATAGGAACAACCCGGGAACTTCTTAATTGTTCTGAAGTCTGTAAATATGCTATGGAATTTAGAACAATTCTATAGTTTTATTACTTTTAGAAGTAGAAGCAAAAAGGAGAGAAATGGAAAAGCATATCCCAAAGATCGAGACAAGATATGATGACATGGCGGGGGCTGTATCATTGAATTTTAATGAAACAATGGATTTTAATGCCTTTTCCGAATCTGTAATGGGGATTAATCTTCTTCAATACGAACCTGTTTCTTTGAGGATCTATCTGAATCATAAAGACATGGTAGTTACAGTTTATGCAGTTGATAAAAAGTTATTAATTACAGAACCTCAGCATGCAGGTAAAATCCGTGTTAAGAAGTTTAAAAAGGAGGTGTCTCCGGAAATTCTTTTTTCCTATATCAGGCAAATTGATTTAACTCTTGTAAACGGTGATTTTGACATCGAATCTTTTGAAGTAGTGAATTAATTTAGTTTGTTTTATTGAAATTCCTTACAACAATTATTTTTAAGAGATTTATTTTTATTATTTGTTTATTATATGAAAAAGAACATCATTTATTTTTTGTCATTAATCTTATTATTGTCTTGCAGGCCAGATCGTGATCCTGATCCGGTTAATCAAATTATCGGTTATGCAGACGGATATGATGAATTTGGAAATGACCTCCCTAGTGGTCATAGATTATTTGCTACAGTGAACGGTTCTAATTCAAGTGCTGTCGCAGATACTTCTGGTAAGTTTGTTCTCTATAATTATACAACTGCAGGCTCAATAAATATCTTATTTAGTGGTGATGGCTTTAATGTAATAAGGTATTATGTGCCTAATGTGAGCAGCGGAAATATGCCATTTTATCTTAATAATAAAGATCAGAAATTTAAGTTGTGCCAGCCGTCTACTACAGCTATACAAATGTTTACATTCACAACAAATTCTTCTCTTTCAGAAATTAAGGTTTCAGGAAAACTTTCACCTGCAGGTACTCCTGAGCAACCTCGTGGATATTTGATTTTTGCCAGCAAATCATCAAAGGTATCTTATGAAAATTATGATAAGGTCTTTGGTGTAAATGACAAGTATTTTTACTTTACTAATGAAGCGGGCGAGGGCTTATATGCTTCAGAAAGTGAAACTTTTACCAAGAGCATTAGAGACATACAGAAATATGGCTTTAAAAAAGGATCAATTGTATACCTTAGAGCTTATGGAAGTTCAATTTTTACAAATGCTTATACAGATTTAGAAACTGGGAAACTTGCTTTTCCTAATCTTAACTTATTAGGATCCAATGTAATTGCTGTTCAGGTTCCTTGAATGTCATTTAATTATTGGATTAATTTTATTAATATTAGATAGATATCGTTGGTATAACTTTCTGAGTATTTTTTAATTTTAATCAAGTAACGCAAAATCAATGGCAACCAAACCTTCGCCGGATAAAAAATCTAAACACTCAGGCTTTCTTTCCGGGGAAGGGGAAATGGTATCCCTCATCAGAAAATTTGATTGGTCTAAAACCTCGGTAGGGCCAATAGAACAGTGGCCTCAGAGTCTCAAAACTATGGTGTCTATGATACTGTCGTCTAAGTTTCCCATGTTCATTTGGTGGGGAGAAGATCTTATACAGTTTTATAATGATGCTTATCGCCCTAGTTTAGGTAATAATGGAAAACATCCTCTTGCGCTTGGACAAAAAGGAAAGAACTGCTGGCAGGAAATCTGGACGATAATCTATCCGCTCATTACTCAGGTGATGACTATGGGAGAAGCCACCTGGAGTGAAGATCAACTTATCCCAATTTACAGAAATGGAAAATTAGAAGATGTTTACTGGACATTTGGGTATAGTCCTATAATAGGTGATTCTGGGGAAATAAGTGGAGTATTGGTTGTCTGTAATGAAACTACTGAAAAGGTTCTTAATTCGATAAACCTTAAAGAAAGTAAGGATCAGCTTCATTTTGCAATAGAGTCTGCTGAGCTAGCAACCTGGGAGTACAATCCTGTTACTAACGTTTTTAAAAGTAATAAGAGATTAAAAGAATGGATTGGTATCCCTTTGAATACAGAAACAAATCTGGAAGACGCTATTAATAACGTTGTAAGCTCTGAACGAGAGGCTGTCAGAGAGGCAATAAAGCAATCCTTTGAATATAGCTCTGGAGGGGCATTTAATATCGTTTGCACTATACTCCATCCGATAACAGGGGTGGAACGCATGGTAAGAGCAAAGGGCAGAACTTATTTTGATCTGAAAGGTGAACCGTACCGATTCAGTGGAATTATTCAGGATATATCTGAAGAAGAAATCGCTAAAAAAGAACTTGCAGATAGTCGGAAAAGTCTTGAGTTAAGAAATGTGGAATTGTTAAAGATTAATAATGATCTTGATAATTTTATTTACACAGCATCTCATGATCTTAAAGCTCCGATATCAAACATTGAAGGTCTTCTGCATGCATATATGATGGATGGGTCATTTGACGAAGAGCAGCAGTCTTTAATTGATATGATGCTTTTCTCAATTGAAAGATTTAAAACAACAATTAAGGATTTGACAGAAATAAGCAAAGTACAAAGGGGTCTTAATATAGAGCCGGAAGTGCTTACTTTTTCCGAAATTTATAATGAAGTTATTCTTGATATAAGTGAGCTTATAAAGATTAGTAATGATCCTCTTATTGTAACAGATTTTAAAATTGATACCATAAAATATTCCAGGAAAAACTTAAGGAGTATAATTTATAATCTGCTTTCGAATGCATTGAAGTACTCTTCCTCTAAGCGAAGGCCAGAGATACATTTATCCACTGAATCTACGGATGACTTTGTGTTATTTACTATTTCAGATAATGGTTTGGGGATTAGTCCGGAAAATCAGCATAAAATTTTTAATATGTTTGAACGGGCTCATCAGCATGTGGAGGGCAGTGGAATTGGTTTGTATATCATCAAAAGGATTATAGAGAATTCTGGCGGCAAAATTGAACTTCAAAGCACAGAGGGAGTTGGTACCACCTTTAAAGTGTATCTTAAAAATTTATAATAAAAAAGCCAAAACAGCTGATCTCTTTTGGCTTTTATACTATAGGTTAAAATTTTACGAATGTTGCTTTGAGGCACCACCAAATATTTTTTGACAAATGAATACTATTAACAAAATAAGAATAGCTCCGGTGAAAGCAAGTCCCATGTCTTTCTGAGCATCCCATATATCTCCTTGTGAACCTAAATAGGCAGCTCCCTGAGAAGGAAATAAAAGATCTGCGACAGCCCATTCTATTAGCTCATACATTGCACTAAAGGATAATGTGATCTCAGCAGGAAGCAGCCAGCAGTATTTGTCAGGAAATTCAAATGTATTTTTGAACAGATCTCGCATAGGGTATGCAAGTAAGAAACCAAAGCTAAAATGAACGATTCTATCATAATGGTTTCTTGATGTATGCAAAATTTCCTGAAGCCAGAAGCCGAAGGGATTTTCGGCATAGGTATATTTTGCTCCGTAAACGTGAAGGTTAAGATATATAAAAATAAATGTATAGCTAAGATCAGAAAGTCTATATTTTTTGTATGTAAGAAGCAGTGTAGTACCGAATATGAAGGTCAGAGTATTTTCAAGAAACCAATTGTTTATATCTGAGGTGTCTACCAAAGTCCATAGCCATACTCCCATAAATAACAGGAAGAGTACTAATGGAAATGCATTTGATTTTTCTTCCGAGAACTTTAAACTTGAAGCAGTAGTGTAATTCATAATTCAGATTTTCTATGTAACGATTTGGTTATGATAGTATTTCGCAATTTATATTTTTTTATTTACTGATATACGTATTTTCGGAGAAACTGATTGCTAAACATTTGAATAGCCGTGGGGTATTTTACAGATAAAGGAGAATTTCCGCATTACTATTCAGATGATAAAAACGATTGATGTTAATATAGGGGTAAAGCTGGATGATTACGACTTATATGCAACACTCTCTCCCGGATTAAGGGCGTTGCAAAGTGAAGCTTGCGTATTGGTACCAAAACTGAAAGGAAAGAAAGTCTGGATGATCAATTCGACAGCCCAGGGCGGGGGAGTTGCAGAGATGATGCCTCGACTTATAAGTTTGTTTAGGCAGATCGGTATTGATACAGATTGGATTGTTACAGAATCTGATAAAAAGGAGTTCTTTAATATTACCAAAAAGCTTCATAATCTTATTCACGGGGTTTGTTGTGACTTTGTTTATGAAGAAGAAAGAGCATTGTACGAGCAAGTAAATAAAGAGAATGCAGAAGCTTTGCTCAAATTATTAAAACCCCATGATATTGTGGTGATTCATGATCCGCAGCCTGCTGGTATGATAAAATTTTTGAAAGGACAACTTCCTTTGAAGTTTATCTGGAGATGTCATATAGGAATAGATGAGCATACAGAGCAAACAAAAAATGCCTGGGACTTCCTTCATCCATATACTGAACTTTATAACTTTAATGTGTTTTCTGCTACAGCATATATTCCTGGTCATTTAACTGGGAGAGCTTCAGTGATGCACCCCACAATTGATCCTTTGGATCATAAAAACAGATATCTTTCAATTCACAAAACCGTTGGTATTCTTAGTAATTCAGGATTGGCAAGGCCTTATCAAGCAGTTCTTACACCACCTTTCGGTAATATGGTTAAAAGACTTCACCCTGATGGAATCTTTTCCAGACCATTTACACCCTCTGATCCTGGTTTATTGTATAAGCCATTTGCGTTGCAGGTAGGTCGGTGGGACAGACTAAAGGGATTTATGGAATTGATAAAGGGTTTTGAATTGATTAAGACTAATGGTGCATATCATTTCAATCACAGACATAGCAAACGATTGGAGATGCTTAAGCTAGTATTGGCAGGTCCTGATCCGACTTATGTTTCTGATGATCCGGAAGGTGAAGAGGTACTGGATGAACTTATTGATTATTATAAAAGTCTTTCTCCTGCACTTCAAAGGGATATTGTAATCTTGAATTTGCCAATGGAGTCGAGAAAACAAAACCATCTTATTGTTAATGCCCTTCAACTTTGCGCTTCTGTAGTTGTTCAGAACTCGATCAGAGAGGGATTTGGATTAACTGTAACAGAAGCAATGTGGAAGAAAAAGCCTGTAATCGGAGGGTATACCTGTGGTATTAATGAGCAGATTATGGATGATATCCAGGGGAAAATTATTAAAAACCCAAGGGATCCTGAGGATGTAGCATACGTTTTGAATACTCTGCTTAAAGAGCCTAAAAAAAGAGAAGT
Organism: Sporocytophaga myxococcoides DSM 11118; assembly: GCF_000426725.1. Taxonomy (NCBI): domain Bacteria; kingdom Pseudomonadati; phylum Bacteroidota; class Cytophagia; order Cytophagales; family Cytophagaceae; genus Sporocytophaga; species Sporocytophaga myxococcoides. The sequence continues at coordinate 240,076 of NZ_AUFX01000005.1, forward strand.
CTTAGGGCACAGAGCTCAGAAAACTGTAATAGATCATTTTTTAATTTTCAAACAGATCCTGCAATGGATACATTTGTTTGATAAGTTTTAACTGCTAATCATATTGTAGGAACTATCAGAATAGGTGTATCAGTACAACAAGGCATTTTGTCAATATTATCCTGTTCAATGATCATCTGAAATATTCTGCTTGATTTTTCAATACAGATTACATCAGCCCTTTGTTCTCTTGCAAAGGTTTCCAAACGTATGAGTACATTTCTGCAGTCATTAATGTGAACGTCAATAGGAGGAGTTTTCAGAGAGTGATGAAGACTTTCAAAGTTTGCTACTACCTCTTTTTTTTCATACCACTTAAGCCTTTCTTCGGAAAAATATAATACTTCAAACCTTCCTGAGTAGGGACGAATAAATTCTGCAATCCATCGGAAGCTAAGATAGTTCTGATCCTTTAAATGACTGACAAATAAGAATCTGTTAAAGCTTTGGAAATTAGCATCAGGTGGAATAATTAAAATAGGGAAACTAGACTGATTTACGATCGACAAGGTAACTTTACTGATAAAGAAATTTTCTTCTTTATTTTTTCCTAAGCTACTTATTCCAACTATATCTGCATGAGTTTTAGTAATTTCGTTTACGATTTCATCTGTTACATTTCCCCAAAGTACCAACTTTTCATGTTTAATGTTTTGAAGTAAATCATCTGTTTCTGCTGAGAATGGATGGGGTATGGGTGTCTGAACATGTACAATCTCAATATTAGCATTGCTTAATGCAGCAAGGTCTTTTAGATACTTGATAGCATTCAGTGAATTGTCGGAATAGTCAGTAGGGCAAACAATCTTGCGGATCATAATGCTAATAGTTTAAAGTCTATAACACAACCTTATACAGGAACAAGTGTTAATGAAAAGGCAGGATAAATATACCCTGCCTAAGATTTTAACTGAATGTATTTTTAGCGAAAACTAGTTCAAGTGTGTCAAACCCCTGTTGGGTTGCTTTCTCCACCAAGCTTTTAGTTGTTTCAAGATCAAGTTCAGGCTTCCTGCTCAGTATCCATAAGTATTTCCTTGATTCAGTACCAACCAGGGCATACTGATAATCGGGATCTACTTCAATGATGTTATAGTCAGCTGTAAATGGCCAGAAGAATTGAACTTTTAATCTTGCATTATCAGATGGATCCTTAGGCCATGCGATGCCCTCTTCAGATTTACTCTCACCAGTAGATTCAACCTTGCAGCTATTTACTACTTTAATGGATCCGTCTTCATTGATTGAATAGCTGGCTTTTGATGAATAACAATTCTTTTCAAATCTATTCGGGAGTCGGGCAATTTCATACCAGTCTCCGGAATATTTTTGAAGGTCTACATTGGTAGCTACATCGAGTGGAGGCGAATGCTCAGCATTTTTCTTGTATAAGTATACAAGGCCTGCAGTTACCCCTGCAGCAGCTACTGCCCCCAAACTCAGCGTCAAGGTTTCTTTTACCTGTTGTTTTTTTCGTCTGTTCATCTATCCCTCATTTACTATTTAAAACATTAATAGGAATCAGGAAGGTTTCTGATTAAAGAAACCAAAAGATTACCAGTGAATTAGTTGTTTTTGCCAAACAAGCGAATAATCCAGCTATTTCGTACTCGGCAACTTGTGAGACCAACATCATCGGCAACTGTATTTATCTTACCCATGGTTTTGTCCACATTCTGAGCCATTACAGTATCTGCAATGAATTTGCCCAATGTGCTACTGTCATTATCCAGCTTTTGGGAGAATGAAACAATATTAGATGACGCAGTTATAGCATTGCCACTGGCAATTTTAAGACTATCCGTCAATTGTATCATATTCTCAGAAGCTCGTTTGGTTTTTTTTCCTGTTTGCTCAAATGCAAGTACCATTTCCTGGACCTGATTCAATAGTTCTTTATTTGTAAGCAATGTTCCAAGAGTTCCTTCACCATTATTTATCCTTTCGGTTATGGTGTTAATATTATTAGTAATATGTTTGGCATTGGTCCCTGTTTGATTTAGCTCAGCCAGAAGCCGGTCAAGATCTAAGGGTTCAGTGGTCGAAATTTCTTCATCACTGCTAAGGCTTACCTCTTCAGGAGTCCCTGCAGATATCTTTACATATTTGGTTCCTAATAACCCTTCATTACTTATGCTGGCCTGGGAATCCTTTTTAATAAATTCAGAGGAATTCTTTTCGACCATCATAGTAACGCGAATGTTTGAATCTGATATAATCTGGATGGACTCAACTGCACCTATTTCCACTCCGGAGTATCTTACAGCATTGCCTTCCTTCAATCCACTTACATTCTTAAAGTTTGCTATAAGTTTTCTTTTGGTTCCGAACATTTGCTGATTGGAACCAATATAAAAGATTAGTACAGTAAGCAGCACAATCCCCAGCAACATAAAAACCCCTAACTTTATTCTGTCTAATATCCTTTTCTTTTTCATCTTCTCTATTCAAAGAAAGCCCTTACCCACTCTTGATCTGATCTCTTCAACTCATCAAAGGATCCTTCCACATCCATCTTACCATTATTCAGGAGTAATATCCTGTCAGCAGTAAGTCTTGCACAATACATATCATGTGTCACTATGATAGCCGAAATTCCATTTGTGGCCCTCATCTCTAATATTAACTCTATTATTTCTTTAGATGTTACAGGGTCGAGTCCAGTGGTGGGTTCATCATATAAAATTACCTCAGGTTCAAGAATTAATGTACGTGCCAGTGCTATCCTTTTCTTCATTCCTCCGGAAAGTTCCTGTGGCATTTTATTAATGGAACTTAATAATCCTACTCTCTGAAGTGCAAGGCGCACTGCTGCTTTGATTTCTTTATGTGATTTAGGGTGAGGTTGTCTTTTCAGAGGAAAGGCAAGGTTTTCTTCTACATTCATAGAGTCATAAAGTGCTCCTTCCTGAAATAAATACCCAACTTTTTTGCGCAACGAAATGACTTCTTCTTCATGTAAATCATCCAGGTTTTTTCCGAAAACACTGATATATCCTGAATCTGGTTCAAACAATCCAATAATAGAGCGGAGTAGAACTGATTTTCCAGATCCGGATTTTCCAATGATACATAAATTTTCTTTTCTCTTTAAGCTAATATTAATCCCGTCAAGAACCATCTTTCCCTTAAATGACTTATACAGGTCTTTCACTTCAATGACATTCTCTATCATACAAAATTGCTTTGGTAATAATGCGACAACTGAGCTGCCAGCATGTCAAGAAAAAAGATTATCAATGAAGAAATGACAACCGAAGCATTAGCAGCTTTCCCTACACCGACAGTTCCATAGTCAGCTCTGTAACCATAGAAACACGAAACCATAGCTATAGTAAATCCAAAGAAAAACGCTTTAAAAATCGATGGAACAAAGTCATAGAAGTACATGTAGTCAAATGCAGAGTTAATATACATTGTGACACTCATGTCATCTGTTATGTTTACAGCCACATATGATCCTATAAGGGATAGTCCTGCAGAATAGATTACAAGGAAAGGCATTGTTATAGTCATTGCCAATACTCTAGTTACTACAAGATATTTATAGGGGTCAACTCCTGATATAGACATAGCGTCTATCTGATCTGTAACTTTCATGGATCCTATCTCAGCACCAATTCCGGATCCTGTTTTGCCTGCGCAGATAAGGCCTGTAAGCACAGGTCCGATTTCCCTGATAACAGCAATAGCAACCATGTTGGGTATCAGATCTTCTGCACCAAAGGTCTTCATGGAAGGGTATAGCTGCAATGACATTACAAATCCAATAATAAAGGCTGTTGTACTCACCAGGAAAAGGGACTTATATCCAAGCCTGAAGATTTGAGTGAATAATTCATCAATCTCATAAGGAGGATACCATACCAGTGCAAAGAAACGAGAGCTGAATACTGTTAATTCTCCAAGTGTACGAAAGAAATTTCCACTCTTTTTTTCGCTCTTTTCAGGGATGTTTTCCTCAGGTTGTTCGTTATCTTTTTTCATGCCGTAAAACGCTCCCTCTGTTCTTCCGGGAGTATATTTCAATAACATGTTAGAACAGAAAATGGCCAAATAAAGAATAAAAAAAAATCTGGAAGCCTTATTATCAACATCTTTTGGTAAAAGATTTATACGAATTTTTAATGTATGTGAAGAAGTTGGATGGTGAAGTTTATTGTATATATTTGTATAGTCATCATTTCTTCTGACTGCTTGGAAAAATTTCTTAAATATAAAGTTCTTCCTCTATTGATCCTGATAAGCATATTGTTTACTCAGGTAGCAGTTAATTATTTCCATCATCATAGTGAAAAATCTTCAAAGGAACTTAGCATAGAAGTTTCTAAGGAAAAATGTAAAGTCTGTTCAATTGATCTGTATCATGATGTTTTCTATCAGGATATTCATACTTTGTCATTCCTGCATAGGCATCTTGATTTAAAGGGAGACTTTATTGTTTTTTCCTTTGATAAAGCCACTTTTTTTAGATCAGGTAGAGCTCCTCCTGTTTGCTGATTTACTTTTCTATATTTTGAATACCTGGTACATGGGTATTTAATTCTTTTAATTTTATTCTATTTTATAATCATTAAGGAAAATGAAAGTACAGATACTTTTGGTATTTGGTCTTTTACTGTTTTCCTCAATAACCTATGCCCAGGGAGATTCAACTGTTGCGAATACCTGCAGGTATAGGCTTGAGGGAGATGTTAAAGACGGAGAAACCAATGCTATATTGCCTGGTGCCATGATTGTAATTGATGGCGGTGCTGGAACTGTTTCTGATGATGCAGGTCATTTCCATCTCACAAACCTTTGTAAGGGGAAGTATAAGATTACTGTTACTTTTCTTGGCTATAAGACGATCGTTCAAACCCTCGACATGAATGAGAATCTTTATAAAACATTTATCCTTCACTCAGATTCGTGTTTGCTGGAATCTATAATAGTAACATCATCCAGGCCTGTTTATGAAAGCAGTCTAAGTGTTCAGGAGGTTGCAGGAAGGGCGCTTGACAGAACCAGAGGTTTTTCTTTAGGTGAATCTCTTAAGGGGATAGCAGGAGTTAATACTTTGCAAACCGGCCCATCTATTTTCAAGCCTGTTATTCAGGGGATGTATGGAAACAGAGTGCTGATTCTGAATAATGGTGTAAGGCAGGAAGGACAGCAATGGGGCTCCGAGCATGCACCGGAGATAGATCCATTTATAGCTGATAAGATTAAGGTCGTTAAAGGCGCTTCAGGAGTTCTATATGGCTCTGACGCAATTGGCGGTGTAATACTTGTGGAGCCAAGGCCTCTGCGAACTAAAAGCGGGGTAGGAGGTGAATTCAACCTTGCCGGATTTTCAAATAACAGAGAAGGTGTTGTTTCTGGTATTATTGATTATAGCGTAAGACAATTAAAGGGCCTCAGCTTCAGACTTCAAGGGACCTTAAAACAGGCTGGCAATTCAAAAACTCCCGACTATTATATGAAAAATACAGCGTTCAGAGAACAGAACTTCTCCTGGGCTGCCGGTTATAAAAGGGAGGAATGGGGCGTAGATGTTTTCTATAGTCAGTTTAATTCGAATATAGGAATACTTTCAGCTTCTCATATTGGAAACCTTACCGATCTGAAGAGGGCAATTGAAAGTCCTGTTCCTCTTGAAACTTCGGGATTTAGTTATGTTGTTGACAGACCTTATCAAAAGGTCTTTCATGAACTCGGAAGATTACATGCTTTTCGAAAGTTCCATAATAAAAGTAGTTTGGAATTGATTCTGGCCCGTCAGTTTAACGACAGATCAGAATATGATAAGCACAGACCTTATAAGGATCAATTTAAAGATGGTCCTCAATCAAGATTTAAAATCACGACCTATACCGGAACACTCTATCTGAATCAGAATTATTTTAAAAAGTATTCTGGCACCTGGGGGCTTAGTTTTATTCAACAAGCAAATACAACACGTGGATCTTTCATTCCTAATTTTAAAAGCTATGCCGGAGGTGTCTTTCTAACAGAAAGAAGAAAGATAGAAAGTCTGGAGATAGAAGGTGGTCTACGCTATGATTATAAATGGATGCGTGTTTATAAATATGAAAATGGAATTATTATTTCTCCTTCGTTTATATTCTCTAACATCTCCGGAACACTAGGAGCTGTTAAAACAATTAACGAACATCTGAAAGTGAAATTGAATGTTGGTTCATGTTTCAGACCTCCTGCTGTTAATGAACTGTTCAGCGATGGTTTGCACCACGGCACTTCGAGAATTGAAAAGGGAGATAAAAAGCTTAATTCAGAATATGCATATAACACTTCTCTTACATTTGATTATAAGATTAAGAAAATTTATGGAGAAGTTAATTTATATAACAATTATATAATGGATTATATCTATCTGGTTCCAGGTCGTGTTCTTGATACTTTATCATACAATTATGTATTCGAATATGAGCAAACGATAAGAGGGACTTTCCCTGTATTCAGGTATCTGCAGACAAATGCCATATTTACAGGAGCAGATTTAACTTTTAACGATTCATTGAGCAGACATTTTATATTCAGCACAAGGTTGTCTTTACTTAGGGCTTATAACACTAAAGCTCATGAAGGTATTATTTTGACTCCTCCTGCTAACATGGAAAATGGGCTGAAGTATTCTTTTAACTTCATTCATTCCTTAAAAGAAAGCTATTTCAAAGTAGGAAATACAATAGTTCTTCAAAAGAAAAATGTTCCTTCCAACCAGGATATTAAGGCTGCACCCAAAGGATATGTGCTATGGTCACTGGAAACAGGCTTTGGAGTGATGGCAGGTAAACAAGAGCTCTATTTTACATTTACTGTTTATAATCTTCTCAACAAAAAGTACAGGGATTATCTGGATGCTTTCAGATACTTTACTGATGAACCTGGAAGAAACTTTGTGGTCAGGTTAAAAGTCCCTTTCGATTTATCTAAAAATAATTTCTAAACCTTTAAAATTTATGAACTTTAATAATCTTATAATTCTGTTGTTTCTAAGCACTGTTTTATCTTTTACTGCTTGTAAAAAGGATGATGATAATGTTGCTAATCCTGAGAATCCTAATGAAAATGAAATGATCACCACAGTGCAGGTAATGCTAATTAATACTGCGGATCCTGCAGATCAGATCAAAGTTACTTACAGACAGATTCAGGGACTTAGAAATTCACTTTCTCCATTTGTAGAGTCAATGAAGTTAAAAGCAAATACAACCTATTCAGCAGAAATACTTTTGCTGGATGAATCAAAAACTCCAGCAGATACTATTTCCAATGAAGTTAGAGAAGAAGGAGATGCACACCAGTTTTTCTATAAAGTTCAGGATGCAAATCTTACTGTTTCATATGATGATGCGGATGAAAATGGAGTGCCTATAGGGTTAAAAAGCATAGTCAAGACGGGGGAGCCAAGCACAGGAAGCCTTGAAGTAATTCTGAAGCATCAGGGAGAAGAAAAGCCAAAATCAGGAAATGGAAATGAACTGCTTGGTTCAACTGATGTGGAAGTTACCTTTACAGTAGAAATTGAATAATATTCTTAATTTGAAATATTAATAGTAAAGGCTCTTTGCAAAAGCATTGAGCCTTTTTTTTAATATTTTTCTTAGAGTTTGATTATGAAATGATTGTGTAATTGTGAACATGAATGTCTGAAACTAGTTTGAAAAAATGATTTCCTGAGTATTAAAAAAAATATCTTATTTTTATGGAAATGAAATCATTTATATCCATAACCATGGCAATGCTTCTTTTCTTAGGAGGATTGTTTTGCAATGATATGGAGGAAGTTTTTAAAGTGCCCTCTTTGATAAGTCATTATCTGGAACACAAGAAAACAGCCTCTGGTGATTTCAGTTTTGTGGATTTTTTGAAAATGCATTATGGAAGCAGCCATGCGCATGATGCCAATAATCCGGATCTGCCGTTTTACCATCACAATTATCCTCCGTTAACTTTTACTATTACCTTTCCTTTTGAATTGAATTTTAGGACTTTCAAAAAGGAAACATTCTATTTCTCTTTTTATAAAAGGGATTATTTTTTAGAAGTATCACTTTCTACCTTTAAACCACCTAAGGTTTAATCCTTTCCCATCTTTATAAGTTTTGTTGCTTCTGTCACCCTAGATCCAGGTGGTGATGGTAGCTTTTATTTCATTAAGTAATAGATTATTATGATTAATAAGATCATTCGATTTAGTATTCAGAATAAATTGATTGTCGGGTTTTTTATAGCCATTTTATTGGCTTTTGGAGGGTATTCCCTTAAAAACCTTCCGATCGATGCCGTACCTGATATTACCAATAATCAGGTACAGGTAATTACATTTTCCCCAACGTTGGCTGCAGAGGAAATAGAACGATTTATAACCTATCCGGTCGAGCTGCAAATGGCAACGATACCAGGTGTTATTGAAATCAGGTCTGTTTCCAGGTTCGGTCTTTCAGTAATTACCATTGTTTTTAAAGATGAAGTGGAAATGCTTGCTGCCCGTCAGATGGTGGGAGAAAGGATTACAATGGCTCAGGGAGAAATTCCCCAAGGGTTAGGTAATCCGGAAATGGCTCCTGTAACTACGGGGCTGGGAGAAATATTCCAATATATTGTGAGAGCTAAACCTGGCTATGAGAATAAATACTCTGCCATGGATCTCAGAACCATTCAAGATTGGATTGTAAAGCGCCAATTGCTGGGAACCAAAGGGGTGGCGGAAGTGAGCTCTTTTGGCGGCTTCGTAAAACAGTATGAAGTTGCCATGAATCCGGAAAAGCTACGCGGAATGAATGTTACCATTTCGGAAATTTTCAAAGCACTACAGTTAAACAATCAGAATACAGGAGGGGCATATATCGATAAAAAGCCTACAGCCTATTTTATTAGAGGCGTAGGACTTATTGAAGATACAACTGATATTGATGAAATCGTTGTTAAAAACGTCAATGGTATACCTGTATTAATGAGGGATGTTGCAGAAGTGAGAATGGGGTTTGCAAACAGGTATGGTGCTATGACCTACAACGACAAAGGAGAAGTAGTAGGGGCGATAGTATTGATGCTGAAAGGAGAAAACTCTGCTGAAGTAGTAGGAAATGTAAAGGAACGCATAGCAAAGATATCCAAATCACTTCCTGAAGGTATTGAGATAGTGCCCTTCCTTGACAGGTCCGACCTAGTTGATCGAGCTATTAAAACAGTTTCAAAAAATCTTATAGAAGGAGCCTTAATAGTCATTTTTGTACTGGTTGTATTTCTTGGAAATATCAGAGCAGGATTGATAGTTGCATCGGTAATCCCTCTATCGATGCTTTTTGCGATAAGCATGATGTACCTTTTTGGCGTATCTGGTAATCTCATGAGTCTTGGTGCTATCGATTTCGGCCTTATTGTAGATGGTGCAGTAATCATAGTTGAAAGTGTTATTCATAACCTTGTATTGAAGCACCCATCCCTCAACAGAAGACTTACTCAGAATGAAATGAATGAGGAAATATATGGCTCTGCAACCAAGATGATGAATTCTGCAGCATTTGGACAGATTATTATTCTTATTGTTTATCTCCCTATTCTGGCTCTTGTTGGTATAGAAGGAAAAATGTTCAGACCAATGGCCCAGGCGGTTTCATTCGCAATTCTTGGAGCACTTATACTATGTGTTACCTATGTGCCTATGATGGCTTCTTTGTTTTTGAGTAAAAAGATATCTCAGCATAAAAACTTTTCTGATAAAATAATGGAAGCGTTGCAAAAAGTTTATCACCCTGTCATTAAAGCTGCACTGAATGCGAGAATATTTATCGTAAGTATTGCAATAGCATTACTTGGGATAAGCGTCTTGCTTTTTATAAATATGGGCGGTGAGTTTCTTCCAACTCTTGAAGAAGGGGATTTTGCAGTAGAGACAAGACTTCTGCCAGGAAGCTCGTTGTCACAAACAATTGAAACCTCATTAAGGGCATCAGATATCATTTTAAAGAAATTCCCTGAAGTTAAAATGACTGTGGGAAAAATTGGTACAGCTGAAATACCAACTGATCCTATGCCTATGGAAGCATGCGATCTTATGATCATATTGAAAGATAAGGATGAATGGACTTCTGCAGAGACAAGAGAAGAGCTTGCAGAAAAAATGTCCAAAGAGTTAGAGCGCCTCCCCGGAGTTAATTTCGGATTTCAGCAACCAATACAAATGAGATTTAATGAGCTTATGACTGGAGCTAAGCAGGATCTTGCCATAAAGATTTTCGGAGAAGATATGGAAGTTCTGGCATCTAAGGCAAATCAGGTTGCAAACCTAATCAAAGATATCAAAGGTGTCTCAGATATTTATGTTGAACCTGTAACAGGTCTTCCTCAAATTACCGTGAAATACAAGCGAGGAAAAATTGCCCAGTATGGCCTTGCTATCTCTGACGTGAATGATGTGGTAAGAACTTCATTTGCCGGAGCAGTTGCAGGAGAAGTTTTTGAAGGGGAAAAAAGATTTGATCTGGTAATGCGATTACAGGAACCCTTCAGAAGAGATATACAAGATGTAAAAGGAATGTATGTAGTGCTTCCATCTGGCATGCAAATCCCAATAACAGAGGTTGCTGACATTGAATATTCTGAAGGACCTATACAGATTTCAAGAGAAGATACAAAAAGACGAATTGTGATTGGTGTCAATGTCCGTGATCGTGATGTGGAATCTATGGTTCAGGAAATAAGCAATAAGCTCGATTCAAAGCTAGACCTTCCTGCAGGATATTTTGTCACTTATGGTGGACAGTTTGAAAACCTTGTTGAAGCCAAACAGAGACTTTCTTTGGCAGTTCCAGTAGCACTTGGGCTTATATTAATTATTCTGTTTTTTACTTTCAAATCATTAAAAGAAACCATGCTGATTTTTACTGCAATACCCTTCTCTGCTATAGGTGGTGTTTTTGCATTGCTTTTAAGAGACATGCCTTTCAGCATTTCAGCAGGCGTGGGTTTTATAGCTTTGTTCGGTGTAGCTGTGCTAAATGGTATGGTATTGATCAGTTATTTTAATCAACTTAAAGCAGAAGGTGTTGAAAACGTTTACGAAAGAGTTCTGAAAGGCACTGAAATGAGATTAAGACCTGTAATCATGACTGCTTCCGTTGCCTCAATGGGATTCTTGCCAATGGCATTGTCCAATACCTCCGGAGCTGAAGTTCAAAAACCTTTGGCTACAGTTGTGATAGGTGGACTTATATCTGCAACGCTGCTTACATTGGTGGTATTACCTGTGCTTTATACCCTCTTTTATAAAAATGTGGAGGAAAGTAATGGTTCAGGATTAAGTAAATCATTTGTATTGATTCCTTTATTTTTTCTTTCTTCTATAACTTCAGGTTTCGGACAGAATACAGGAAAGGCATTAACATCTGAGGAAGCATTTAATATTGCTCTTCAAAACAATCCTTCTATGACTGCCGCAAGGTATGATATTAAAGCTCAGGAATCTTTGAAGAAAACTTATCTTGATATTCCAAAGACCAATATCAGTCTTATGTATGGGCAATTCAATAGCCTTAATAATGATAATAACATAACCATCAATCAGTCTGTTGCCTTTCCAATACTTTATTCTAGCCAGAATAATTATTATAAAGAGCAGGTGAAAGCCTCAGAAGTGAAGGCGGATGTTACAGGTAATGAACTAAAGAAAAATGTTAGGAGCGCTTATTATAACCTGCTTTATTTTGAGTCAAGGCATATGCTGCTCAATTATGAAGATAGCATCTATAATGATTTTATGAAAGCCGCAGATCTTCGATTTAAAACCGGAGAGTCTAATTACCTTGAAAAGCTTACAGCTGAAGCTCAAGTAGCAGAGTTCAGGAATCTTATTTTAAAGAATCAGGCGGACATGCAGATTTATCAAAAGCAATTAAAAGTTTATTTGAATGTTTCGGATAGTATCATCACTACTGAAAAATTTGAAAAGCTAGTGCTTTCAGTATCTCCGGATAAAGCTTCTGTTTATGCAAATCCGTTACTTCGTTATATGCGTCAGCAGTTGAAAGTGGGCAAAGCTTTAGTTGGAGTTGAAAGGGCGAGGTTCTTGCCTGATTTCAGTTTCGGATATTTTAATCAGACTTTACAGGGCGTGCAAAGTATAAACGGAGCAGAAAGATATTTCGGGCCCGGATATAGGTTTCAGGGAATAATGGCGGGAATTTCGGTTCCTGTTATTTTTAAACCTTATCAAGCAAGAATCGCTAATGCAAAATTGAACCAGAAAGTAACTGAAAGTTTGCTTGAATACAATTCTAAGAACCTTGAAGGTGAATATTCCATACTTATGCAACAGTTTAAGAAGAATCTCAGTAGCCTTAGTTATTATGAATCAATTGGTCTTAAACAGGCCGATCTAATTATCATTAATTCACAGAAGGCTTTCAGAGCTGGCCAGATTGGATATGTAGAATATCTTCAGGGTTTAAGCAGAGCCTTATCTATAAAATCAGGCTATCTTGATACAATCAATAATTACAATCAAACCGTCATTGCCATTGACTTTATAGCAGGAGGAAATTAATTATGAAAGTTTATAAAATAGTATTGTTTATAGTTTCTCTTTTTCTTTTTACACTGTGCAATTCAAAAAAAGAAGAAGCTTCATCCAGAACTTCTGAGCAAGCAGAGGTTGCTGATACAACAAAGAGCGGTGAAGAATTGAAAGTGGTAGAATTGTCCCGAGATCAATTTACTACAGCTGATATTCAACTTGGAAGCTTTGATAAGAAGAATCTTAAAAGTGTTGTAAAAGCAAACGGATACCTGGAAGTGCCACCTCAAAGGAAAGCTTTTGTTTCTACTTTTATAGGAGGTGTTGTAAAGTCTGTAAATGTTATACAAGGTAAATATGTAAAAAAAGGACAAACACTAGCTGTGCTTGAACATCCTGATTTTACAAGGATACAGGAAGAATACCTTAAAGCTAAAGATAATATGGCATTTCTTGAAAAGGAATATGAACGACAGAAAGAACTTTATAAGGAAAATGTTTCTGCTGGCAAAGTATTTCAACAAGCTGAAGCAAACTTCAAGGCTGAGAAAAGCAGACTAGCTTCTTTAAAAGATCAGTTGGATAAATTGAACATATCCATTGCTAACCTTAATAATGGGATTATAGCTTCATCTGTTTCTGTGAAATCACCCATTGATGGATTTATCACAGAAATCAATGTCAATATTGGAAGCTTTGCACAACCTGCTATTCAGCTCTTTGAGGTGGTAGATAATAGTCACCTTCATGTTGAATTGAATGTTTTCGAAAAGGACTGGTATAAAGTAAAGCAGGGACAAAAGGTATTATTCTCTCTTCCATCAGGTGGTGATAAGAATATTGAGGGTTATGTATTTTCTGTGGGTAAAACAATCAATCCTCAAACCAGAGCATTACCAGTGCATACTGAAATTACTGGCAATACTGAATTGGTTCCGGGGATCTATGTTCACGGGCTTATCGATATCGGAGCCAATGAAGTGAATGCTTTACCGGAAGACGCTGTCATAAATATGGGGGAGAATGAATATATCTTTGTATTAACTGAAGAAAAGAAGAGTGAAGCAGGAAAGACCTACATTTTCAGGATGGAAGAGGTTAAAACAGGTGTAAATGATTTGGGATATGTAGAAGTTGAGCCCGTTTATTCATTAAATAATAAAATGATTGTAAAAAGGGGAGCTTATTATCTGTTTGCCAAAATGAAGCAGGGGGAGGGGGAATAAAAGAGCAAGAGTTTGAACAAGAGCAAATATTCCAGGAAATATTTTGTTGCTCTTGCTCAAACTGTTGCTATGCTTTCTGTAACTAAGAATCAAAGAATGAAAAATTAAAAAATAAATTGGACGCGATGTTCTTCAGCAAAGGCCTTTGGGTTACTGTGTATTTTAAAAGGATATTTTGAAAAAAAGGAACAAACATTAAGTTCCTTTTTTTATTTTTAAAGGGCCGGTAATATTGATAAAACAGAGTTATATGGATTACTCACTCAAGCAAATTTTTGAACAGCAGCGCATTTTTTTTAATGAGCATCTAAGATATCAGGAAATCCGATTCAGAAAACAAAAGTTGAAAAGTATCAGGAAATGGATATTAAACAACCAAAAGGAAATTAGAGACGCTTTATATGAAGACCTGCGTAAACCGGAACCAGAAGCTGATTTTGGTGATATTAAACCTGTGTTGTGGGAAATCGATCATACATTGGAAAAGATTGATGAGTGGGTGAAGGATAGAAGGGTTGAGAATATTACTGCTATGTATGGCGTGAAACCTTCAGTTGTCTTGGAGCCAATGGGAGTCGTGCTGATTATTTCGCCCTGGAACTTTCCATTTAACTTATCAATCGGACCGTTGGTCTCTGCGATTGCTGCCGGCAATTGTGTGATGCTTAAACCTTCCGAGTACTCAGGAGCGACTACAACAATCATTGTAAAGATGATAGAAGGTTTGTTTTCTGAAAAAGAAGTAAAAGTAGTTTCAGGAGAAGCTGAAGTTGCAGAAGCATTATTGAAGCTCCCTTTTAATCATATCTTTTTTACAGGCAGTACAGAAGTAGGAAAAAAGGTCATGAAAGCTGCAGCAGAAAACCTGAGCTCTGTGACCCTGGAATTAGGAGGTTGCAATCCACTTATCATTGATGATAGCGCCGATCTTAAAGATGCTGCTCAGAAGATTTTGTTTGGGAAGTTCTTGAATGCAGGACAGTCATGTTTATCGGTAAATTCAATTTTTATAGATTATAAGGTTAAAGAAAAATTTGAGAAAATATTATTAGACTATTTTCATAAATTTTATCCTGATTTTAAAAGTGGAAAAATGAAAGATCTGGCTTCTATCATCAATCAAAAGCATGTAGATAGATTGTGTGAAATTATAAATACCTCAATAGCTTCAGGAGCAATAAATCTTCTTGAAAAAATTCCACCGCATGAAAATTTTGTACCTCCGGTGATTCTCACAAATGTATCATGGGAAGCCAATATTCTTAAAACTGAAATATTCGGACCTGTCCTTCCGATTGTTGGATATAGAAAAATATCAGAGGCAATAAATTTTATAAGGGGGAACCACAAACCATTAGCTCTTTATGTTTTTTCAAAGGATCATGATACTGTGAATTATATATCACAGAGTCTATCTTCGGGAGCCATATCTGTCAATGATACAACATTACATTTTGTGCATCCTTACCTTCCTTTTGGAGGCGTAAATTATAGTGGTATAGGAAAGTCTCATGGATATTGTGGCTTTAAGGCATTCTCTAACGAAAAAGCAATTTTGAAACAGAGAGTAGGTTTTACTGCAGCAAAGCTGATTTATCCACCATATAACAAAAAGGTAAAGTTTATTATCAGATTTATTATGAAGTATCTATAAATACGAATTACTTCTTTAGGTATGCCAATGAATCTGTATTCTCTGATTTTTCTCCTAAGTGTAAAAAATGTTTTTCAAATAGATGATAAGAGACAACGCTTATTCCGATGGTTATCAGAAGGCAGGAAGCGGACAGAAGGAATATGTTAAGCATATTGTCCTCCTCTAAACCTAACATGCTAAAGATTTTTATCATGAGATTAATTACTATGGTGTGATAAATATACATTCCATACGTGAATGTTCCCAAGTAGGAGAAGAGTCTGTTGCTTTTGGTCTCTTCGGTTTTTATCGTTGTCAGGAATGAAATGACAAACATAAAAATAATTCCGAAGCACAATGGTTCAATGACGTACTTATAAGGAAAGTTAAATTGAGGGACGACGAATACAAATAAGACAGCTATTACATAAATGAAAATTTTAAAGATATTGGGAACATAGCTGAGCCATTCTTCAAAATTATGATTTCGCATAACATACAGATAAGCTGGTATTGCTCCGAAGGCAAAATAGTCCAGATTACTTGCAAGGTCTGCAGCAACCAAAGCATGGCTATTATAAAGGATTCTGAAAGGTGTGGCTATTATTAAAGCTAAACCAATAAGATATAAAGAATTTTTAGGCTTAAGGAAAAGAAAAGCCAGCCCCCACAAAATGTAAAAATGAATCTCAGTACAAAGACTCCAGACAACGCTTAAAGGGGATACATTAGCTGAATCTCTTTCAAACATCATCTTGTAGTTTTCCATAAAAGTTACAGACCATATGAGTTCCGGATCATATCCTTTGTTTGATGATGGTAGTTGCAACAAACTGAGAATTGCAGGGGTCAGAAAAGCAAAGGCAATAATCAGATAATAAAGAGGTACTACTCTTAGCGTACGTTTGGTAATGAATTTTATGAAATTGAATGACTGATATTTAACCTTCTCATTAAGAATTACAAAGGTGATCAGGAAGCCGCTGAGTACGAAAAAAAACCTGTTGGTTCCGGTGCTCTGAAATACGTGTAAAACAGGTAATGTAGCTAAAGGTAAATGATTTAAGAAAACTTTTAGAAAAGCTATAAACCTGACAGTATCAAATTGAAAGCACTTTTTACTCATTTTAACCTTCGTTTCAGAATCTAATTTAATAAGGATTGGTCTAAATACAATAATTGAACGCTGAACGAGCTAAACTTATATACTTGAATGGAGTTTGATATTTCGATATGAAAATTCAAAGACTGAAAGGGCAATCTGCCATAGTTACGGGATCGAGTTCGGGTATAGGAGAGGCTATTGCGATCGAACTTGCATATGAAGGTGCAAAAGTGGTGATTAATTATTCATCAAGTGAAAAGGCCGCATTTGACATAGTCAGGGGCATTGAAAAGAATGGAGGAGAGGCAATTGCCATCAAAGCGGATGTGAGTAATGAAGATGATGTGAAAGACATGTTTAAAAAAACGATTGATACTTTTGGTACGATAGATATTTTAGTTAATAATGCAGGTATTCAGAAAGATGCAAACATAGCAGAAATGAGTCTAAAAGATTGGAAGCTCGTGTTGGATATAAATTTAACCGGGCAATTTCTTTGTTCCAGGGAAGCTATTAAAGAGTATAGAAGACGCGGATTTACTGGATATTCTTGTGCTCTTGGTAAAATAATCTGTATGAGCTCTGTTCATGAAATAATACCATGGGGTGGACATGTCAACTATTCCAGTTCAAAAGGTGGGGTAAGTATGTTTATGAAATCAATGGCTCAGGAGGTAGGTAGAGATAAAATAAGGGTTAACGCAATAGCTCCGGGAGCCATTAAAACCCGAATAAACCGGCCGATTTGGGAGACAAAAGAAGCTGAGCAAAAGGTATTGGAACTAATCCCTTATGATAGACTGGGAGAAGCAAAAGACGTTGCTAAGATAGCTGCCTGGCTAGCGTCAGATGAAAGTGACTATATTCACGGTACTACTATATTTGTTGATGGTGGTATGGCCCTTTATCCCGGTTTTGCAGACAATGGATGATCTCAAATTTTAAGGTGAATGAATTCTTAGAAAGTTTATTGTCAAATTAAATTCGAAAATATCTCATTAAATTATAATATAATTTTTATACAACTGATTTTTTTTAATTCAATTTTTAACATTATTGATCTTTTCAAATCAGAATTAATATTCAAAAAAGAATTTAGAATATTTTGATATAGATTTAATTATTTTATAATTGTTTAAAGTTATCTTGTATCAAATTTGAGCTAACATGAATAATCTGGTTGAAATAGGCAAAAGGCTTAAAGAGTTTCTTGATTATAAAAAGATGAAGGTTAATGAGTTAGGTAGGATGAGCGATACATCAGGAACTCAGATTTATAATATAGTAAAAGGGAAAAAATACGGAGTAGATAAATTTATAAGCGTAGTAAATGCCCTTCCTGACTTAAATATTTACTGGTTGCTTTTTGGAGATGGTCATATGTTAAAAGAGACCGTTTTAAAATATAATAATGCAAATTCAGGAGAAGCAGAATTACTGATTAAGGAACTCGAAAATTTGAAAGTACTCATCAGTTATCAGGAAATGACACTTAACGCTTATAAGCGATCTCTTGATATGGCTGCAAGTACCAATGATGATTTGAAAAAAATGGTTGAGTTCTACAGATCTCAGGCTGAGAACAAATCTTCAAATATTAAAAGTGCCTGATTGAGCATACTGTTATGACTTTTACCCTGAAAAAAATCAATGACCCTAATGTTTACCGTTCAATTGAAATCATTAGGGTTGATGATAAATATTTTATTGAGATTGGGGAGTATGAAAATATTGAATCATTTGCAGATCTTACCTTATTGCTAGCTTCTCGCATCGATTTTTTGAAAGAACGGGTTGATTATCTTGAAAGCAAAATTAAAAAGTTTGATTGCTAATTGGGCCTGCGTGTCAAACTTTGAATCCATTCTATTGCTTCTTTTTCTTTTCTGAAAAGTTTTGCAGGTATAGGAGGCTTATGCAGATTTAAATATAAAGTTCCTGTAATTTCCTGAAAGAGGCTTTCAACTATAAAGGCTCCAGCCCATAGCTTTTCCATACACTCAGGACGTGCCAGATATTCCCTGCTGGCTTTATCTATGCTTTTTAGTTTGCGCATATCAAGAACCAGTGGAAAATTTTTTCCATAGCAAAGCTTCAATCTTTGCTCTACAATTTCTTTGGCAACTTCCAGTGGCAGATTTTCGGAGAGGTGACTTATAAAAATTATATCATTATCGATACGCATTTCTACATTTTCATTTACAAAGCTAGTTTTCATTCTCATAGATGTTTGATCTCCAAAAATAAATTATTCTATCGTTTTTTAAAAAAAGATTGTTGTTGGTTATGAGGTAATTGACCTTTGAAGTAAAGCTTTTTTGAGAAAGAAAAAAATAATAAGGTTAAATCCCTGCACGGCGCTAAATTAAATTTTTGCAGAATTATTGGAGTTTATCTGGCAATGACAAAAGGCCAATTTTATGTTAAATCTTTTTTCTCTCACAAACTATTAAAATAAATAAGGGTTTAGTAGTTGGAAAGGAAGGTCATGGCTGAGAAAAAATCCATCCCCGTTACAGATTTAACAGCAATTGTATTATTAAGGTTGGGCAAGACATTTTGCCTGTTGGGGACACTTATACCTATTTTAATACTAATTGGTCGTGTTGTAGACTATAACCTTTTAGTGAGTCTGACACCGGGTAAATTTATTGTAATGAACCCGCTTTCTTCTATTTGTTTTATACTTACAGGCATTGCCATTTGGTTGGTTTGGGATTCCAATGCTCCCCTGAAAAACAAAAGAATCTCTAAGACTATAGTATTAGTTGTCTCTTTAATAGGTCTTTTAAAATTACTTTCTCTTTTCATCGGAGTAAATCTGGGTTTGGATGTACTTTTATTTAAAGATCAATTAAATTTTCATAAAGAAATCTACAATACCTCCTGGAATGAAATGGCTCCCAATACAGCATTAAATATGATGCTGCTTGGTATTACGATATGGCGGATAGACTATGATGACAGTAAAGTAAAGTATTTTCAGTACATCAATTACTTTATTACCCTTATGGCTTTACTCTCATTATATGGTTATATCTATGGTGTAAAGAATCTTTATGGAGTATTTCATAGGGTTCCTATGTCCTTTTATTCGGGTCTCTGTTTTCTGCTTTTTTCTATTTCTGTACTATTTATAAGGCCTATGAAAGGAACAATGGCCATCCTGGTGGGAGAAAATCCTGCTGAAGTGGTCTTGTTAAGATTTCTTGCATTCGTATTGCCATTGATTTTTGGTTGGTTAAAAATTCAAGGGGAAAAGCTAGAGCTAGTTGAAAAGGAATTAGGTACAGCAGTGTTGGCAGTACTCACCTATGTAATTTCAATGTTACTCATTGCCCGAAAATCCTCAGTGCAATATCGACTTAGAAAAGCCAGAAAAAAGATCGTGGATTTGATCGAGGAAGATAATAAAAGGTTGAAAAGAATTCTTGATAACTCACCCACCTATATCAGTATCTATGACCTGGAAACGGGTTATGTTGTTTATTCCAATAATACCACAAGTATACTAGGTGACAGGGAAAAGTTTACTGCAGTACCTTTTGATGATTTAATGAAATCAATTGTACATCCGGAAGATCTTGAAAAAATGGTGGCAAGGGTGAAGGGGTATTCATCATTTAAGGAAGATGAGGCAAGTCAGATTGATTTTAGAATGATAGATAAGCATGGACAGGTACGTTGGTTCTACTCAAGAGCGATCCCTTTTAAAATTGATAATGGTAAAACAAAGCAGATAATTATTAATGCTATGGATTTTACCAATTTTAAAAAGGCAGAGCAGGAGTTGCAGGAGCAGAAGAAGTTTATCGGAAAAGTTGTTAGCGCTTCTCCTAACGTGATTTATATATTCGATATTAAAAACAGACAGAATAAATTTTTTAGTAAAAACTTTTTTGAATCGCTTGGCTATAGCAAAAGTAAGCTGAATCCGTTGGATATAAACTTTCTTATAACTTTGATATATCCTAAAGATCTGGTTCGCTTGCAAAAACATTACCTCAATTTTGTGAATGCTCGTAGTTTTGAAGTAAGGGACATTGAATATAGAGTTAAAGACTCTAAAGGAAACTGGCGATGGGTTTATGCAAGAGAGACGGCCTTTGCCAGAGATGAAGACGGTTTAGTATCTCAGGTTGTCGGAGTATTGCAGGATATTACATCAAGAAAAAGTGCAGAAGAAGCTTTGAGGTATAGGGAACTTCAGCTGGTAGAAGCACAGAAAATTGCTCATGTGGGAAGTTATGAATGGAATCTAATCAAAAATGAAATAGTCTATACGGAAGAAGCATATAGAATATATGGTTTTCCTTCTGATAAGAAGGTTTTCACAATTGAAGATTTTAAAGCCTTACTATCAAATGAAGATTTGATTAAACATGATATTAATCTGTCGATAGCTCTGCAAGAAAGTGACAGCTATGAAGGTGAATTCAGGATTTATCTTCCTGATAAGACTCAGAAAACTATTCAGAATAAAGGAAGAATAGAGCGGGATAGCCATGATAAGCCTTTTAGGATTTTTGGAACTATCATGGATATAACAACACATAAACGTGATCAGGAAAAACTTAGACAAAAGAATGAAGAGTTATTTCATGCATACGTCCAGTTACAATCTACTCAAAGGGAATTGAGTATTGCGAATCAGGAGCTTAAAACAAAAGTGGTTGAACAGGGAGCAGAGCTTTCCGGAAGTGAAGAACGTTATCGCTCCTTTATCAGTAATAGTTCGGAAGGAATATATAGATATGAGTTTCGAGATATAGATCACGTTGATACATTTCTGCCGGCAGATGTGCAGGCTAAACTTATTCTAAAGCATGCTTATATTGCTGAGGCCAATGATATGATGGCCTGGATGCATGGATTCGATTCAGCTGAAGAACTGATTGGAGTTGGACTTACTAAGTTTATTATACTTCCAGAAAGTGAAAAGATTGAAATGATAAAGAATTTTATTTTATCTAGTTACAGACTTTCAGATGTCCAGACTCCTGAGGTAGATAAAAATGGAAAGCTCAATTATTATCTCAGTAACATAAGTGGAGTTGTTAAGCAGGGAAAGCTTCTGAGAGGTTGGGGGACACAGAATAATGTTACTCAAAAGGTTTTAACAATGGAGGCCTTAAAAATAAGCGAAGAGAAATATAGATTCCTTGCTGAAAATGTTCCTGAAATATTCTGGACTGCTGACCCCGATGGTACTGTGGATTATCATAATAAAAGATGGTATGAATATACCAAAAGCAGGAAGTCTGGTTCTTTAAACATGGAATGGAAATCTATGGTCCATCCGGATGATTATTCTCAAGTAGAAAAGCTTTGGAATGAAAGTATGCAGACGGGTAAAGAGTTCAATGCTCAATATCGATTGAAAGGCGCTGGGCAAGATTATAGATGGAACTTAGGTAAGGCTTCCCCTCTCAGAGATAATGAAGGAAAAATTGTAAAATGGATTGGAACTTCTGTCGATATTCATGAAGGAAAGATACTTGCACAGACGCTTTCAGAAAAAAATGAAGAGCTTACCAGGATAAATAATGATCTGGATAATTTTATTTATACAGCTTCTCATGACCTCAAAGTGCCTATCACAAATATTGAAGGGTTGCTCTATATGCTTCTCGAGGAAATGAGTGAAGTTTGTCGTTCTGATAAGGATGTAAATGAAATTCTTCTTCGAATGAACATATCTGTAAATAAATTCAAAAAAGTGATTACAGATTTGACTGAGATCACCAGGGCTCAAAAGAGCAATGAAGATGAAGTGGTTGAAATTAACTTTTCTGAAATCCTGGATGAAGTTCTTTCGCTTATAAGAGACCTGACAGATACAACAAGCACATCTATTCTCACTGACTTTTCAGAATGTTCAACTATTTATTTCTCTGAAAGAAATCTTAAAAGTATTCTATATAATCTTATTTGCAATGCAATAAAATTTGCTTCGCCTGAAAGGACTCCTGAAGTTAAAATTACAACAAGTTGTGTTCATGATATGATATTGTTAAGAGTAGAAGACAATGGTGTAGGCTTTGATATTTCACAAATAGATAAAGCATTTTCAATGTTTAAAAAGCTTCATTCTCATAAAGAGGGCTCAGGTATTGGTCTTTATATAGTTAAAAGAATTGTTACCAATGCAGGTGGTAAAATTGAAGTTGAAAGCGAAAGGGGAAAAGGATCTGTATTTAAGGTATACTTTAAGAAAAATGCTGAATAATTTTTGGGTCTGATTATTTATTGTTAATAATTTTTTATCTGAGTCCAACTGCCAATTTTCTTATATCCTTAGTTTCTGGCATGTAATAAACCACAAATATAAGTGTGAAAAGAGAGGCAACTGAGAGAACAACAAAGCAATTGTTGTAACCGAATAGATTGGAAATTTGACCGGTTATATAAGCACTGAGGCCAGTTCCTATGCCAATGCAGGCAGTTACTACACCCTGGATAAAGTTAAACCTTCCGGTTCCTTCTGTAAGATCAGCTATAATAATGATGACCATTACACCAAAAATCCCTCCAGCGATACCATCAAATAATTGTGTTATTGTCAAATAAACAGGATCTGCAGTTAAAGTCACTAATAATGCCCTTAATGGTAGTATTAAAAATGAAACCATAAAAATGCTTTTCCTTTTTCTGTTTGCAGAAAGCTTTCCGGAAAGCCTGGCCATTATAATCATTACCAATTGTGCGATAATAATACAGCAGGACATAAAGATATAAGCACTTTCTTTTTCCGTCGTAGCAATTTTCTGCCCTACCAAAGTCATCATAGAACCATTGCAGAATCCGAAAAGGGTAACTGTGACCAGGAGTATTATAATATTTTTTTCTCTTACAATTTCTGTATATCCGATTGGTTTGTGTTGGATATTACTTTCATCTTTGGCACCTCTTGCAAGAGAATGATCTATGTCACTTTTTTTAATCATCAATACAGAAATACTGCTGGCTATAGCCATTAAGGTAACCAGATAGAATATTCCTTCCAGAAACATATAATAACCTATAATACCCGCAAGTAAAGCGTTAAGCACATTCCCAATGTGATTAAAAGATTCATTCCTCCCTATACGTTTGGCCAGTCGTTCATAACCTACCATGCCAAGGGTTATGGCTGCTACGGTTGGGGTATAGACAGAAGTGGCCAGCCCTATAATACATTGTGATATGCAAATAATCATAAAGCTTGGTGAAATCACATCAATCAGACAGGCAATTCCGATCATAAGGGAAGAGAAAACAATAAGTTTTCTTTTATGATGAGTTTTATCTATCCAGGCACCGGAAGGAGTTTGTACTAATATTCTTATGAATCCCGGTAAACCCATGATCAGTCCTATGTCTGCTGCATTCCAGTTTTTTTCAGTCAACAGGTAAATGGCAAGGTATGGTCCTAAACCGTCACGCACATTGGCTAAAAAAAAGCTTAGGCAATCCAGTCCTCTCAAACTCCTCAATGTAGCTCCCATATAAAAATGACCAATTCTGATAGATATATTAAAAAGATAACTTAAGTTTAAAAGATTGGTTTATCTATTTAGATTGAATTTTATTTTATGGAAGGAGTACGGAGGAATTTTTTCCATAGTAAATCAATTACGTGGTTTTGAATATGATTTTTAATAGTAAAAAATTATTTATTTAAATGAGGGTTATACTTTGTCCTGTAGATTTTTCGGAAAACTCGCTTAAAGCTTTGGAGTATGCAGCTGCCATAGCATCTCAAACTCAAACAAAGCTTTTTGTTTTAAATAAATTTACCCTGACTGGAGGGGAGAAAATTGAGCCGAGTGATAATGTATTTGACAAATCAAAAGAAGAAGCAGAAGATAAACTTAATGAATTAAGGAATATTATCCTGGCTGAATACAAAGACGTGCAGGTGGATGTGTCTGTAGCTTATGGTATTGAGCCTTCTCAGGTAATATTGGATTTTGCTGAGGATATTAAAGCTGATCTCATTGTGATGGGAACTAAAGGGGCGGGAGGTTTTAAAGAGATTTTTTTTGGAACCACTACCACATCTGTAACCAGCAAAGCATCAGTCCCTGTACTTGCATTCCCTGTTGCAGCAAAACCTTATTTGCCTAAATCAATTGTATATGCCACTGACCTTAAAAAGGAAGACAGAGCTGTACTACATCCTTTATGGAATTTTACAATAAGTCTTGACGCTCAGCTTACATTTTTGTATGTTGCAAAGGACGAAGAAAAAGGTATAGATGTTATCAGAAATGAATTGGAAAGCAGTGAAGGATTTAACAGAATTAAAACAACGTTGAAGGTACAATTTGCAGAAGTGAAATCCAATGATGTTTTCGGAGCAATTCAGGATTATGCTAATGAAACAAATGCAGGCCTTATTGTGCTGGGAAACCATCAGAAAAATTATCTCGAGAAATTGAGAAAAGGGGATCTGACTCGTTTGATGACTATGTATACTGAAGTTCCTTTATTGATACTTCATAAGAGCAAATAAAATGAAAAATGCAGCTGAGTTGATTGAAGAATTGAATAATTCTACAAATATGCTTACTAATCAAATTAGTCTGTTTAAGGATAATGAATTCAACGTTAAGCCCGAGCCTAATCAATGGTCTGCCGGTGATGTAGCAGAGCATATTTATATTCTGGAATCTTTCATTAACAAGGTGCTTAAGGGAACATGCATTCCTGCAGAAAGAAACCCGGAAGAAAAGGTTTTGGTTGTTAAAAACATATTTTCAAATTTTGATAAAAAATTCAATGCTCCCGATCCTATCGCTCCTTCAGTAAACTTGAAATCAATAGATCGTTTGTTAGATGATATTAGAGCCTCAAGGTTGATTACACAGCAAATCGTTTCAGCCAACGACCTTAGCCTTATTTGTAAAGATTTTGTGCATAAAGGTTTTGGGGAAATGACTCGTACTGAATGGGTTCACTTTTGTATTTTTCACACTGACAGGCATCTTCACCAAATGCAAAAGATAAAAGAAAAAATATTAGGATAGTTTTTAAAAAAAAACCAAGTGATATAAGTTTTTTGAAAATTGGGTAGTTATTAGAATGTTACCATTTGTACAATTTTTGAAGAATTATTAAAGTGACTTTAATTTTTTGTTTTTAGTCGATTTATTATAATCTTTCAAGCTTCATTTGGTATTTAACATATAGAAATGGTAGTAGAAATTATCATCATTCTCCTCTTGATTATAGTGAATGGTATATTTTCAATGTCTGAAATTGCCCTGGTTTCTTCCAAGAAATATAAACTAGAATCTGCATCCGAAAAAGGTAATAAGGGAGCTAAAGTTGCCCTTGATCTTTCTGAAAATCCCGGGAAATTTCTTTCAACTGTTCAGGTTGGAATTACACTGATTGGAATCTTAACAGGGGTTTTTGGAGGTGCTTCAATTTCACGGAGGCTCAATGACTATTTTGAGGCATCCGGAATATTCGGAAACTATTCTGAAACTGCTTCAGGACTTATCGTGGTATTCGGAATCACTTACGTAACACTTATTCTGGGAGAACTGCTACCCAAAAGGATAGGTATGAACAGTCCTGAAAAAATTGCTTCAGCTATTGCAATTCCGATGACAATCCTTGCAAAGCTTGTAAAGCCCTTGATTTGGCTACTTTCCGCATCAACTGATCTGTTTATTAAAATTCTGCAACTCAAACCCCAGGAAGATCATTTTGTGACCGAAGAAGAGATTAAAGCTATGCTGGAAGAGGCTTCTGATATAGGGGAGGTCGAAAAGGAAGAAAGAGAAATGGTGGAAAGAGTATTTTTTCTTGGAGATACTGATGTGGGATCACTTATGAGCAGCCGAGCTGATGTGGTTTCACTTGATATAAATGAAGATCTTGAGGTTAATAAAAAAATCATGGCCGAATCCATTCATACGCATTTCCCTGTTTATGAAAATGAATATGACAACATCATTGGTATTCTAAGTCTGAAAACCTTCAGTTCTTCCTTGTTGAGAAAGGAGGAAATAGACCTTCGGTCAATGCTTATTGATGCATTATTTGTGCCCGTTCAGATGACTGCTTTTAAATTATTGGAAAATATGAAAGCCAGGAATACTCATTTTGCTGTGGCTGTAGATGAGTATGGTTCTGTAAAGGGAGTAATCACAACCAATGACCTGGTAAATGTGGTAATAGGAGACATATACCGAAAAGAGGAGGCCGAAATCATAAAAAGGCAGGATGAATCTTATCTTGTAGATGGGTTAATCTCATTGGATGAATTTTTCAGATATTTTGAAGTTGAGAAAACTGAAGAGATAGAAAAGGAAGGGTTTTATACTTTAGGAGGTTTAATACTTTATATTTTTAAAAGAATCCCTTCGTCCGGTGAAATAATTGATTGGAAAAACCTACATTTTGAAGTGCTGGATATGGATGGACAAAGAGTAGATAAAGTCCTTGTGAGGCCAATAGATTCTCATTAGTCTAATTTAGTTATAGATACAGTGTAAGTTAATTGAGAAATTTGTTTAGTTAATTTCTTCTCGGACTTTTAATTTTGGATTTTACATCCTATTTAATCATGAAGAAGTTAATTTTAATAGTTTTTATTCTTTTAGCAAAAAACGTTTTTGCGCAAACAGACTTTTCCAATCAGGATACCATACCTTCTCCCTGGAAAAAATCATTAGAAGGAGGGGCAAATATTAATCAGTCCTCCTTTAGCTCCAACTGGAAAGGAGGAGGAGTGAATTCAATTGCAATGGGCTTGCTGTTGGATGGTCGACTATTGTATGAATCAAACAGAATATCGTTTGATAATATACTTCAGTTGCAATATGGTATGGTTAAAAATGGTAATACTATATACAGGAAAACTACAGATAAAATATTCTTAGATTCAAAGCTGGGATACAGACTTACAGACAAGTGGAATGCTTATATCTCCATAAGCTTTCTTTCTCAGTTTGCACAGGGCTTTAAAGTTACCAAAGATAGTCTTGATAGAGAATCTCAGCAATTGATTTCAAGATTTATGGCTCCTGGATACCTCACTTCCTCAATGGGTCTGGAGTATAAGCCAGTCGATTATTTTTGGCTGAGGTTTGGTGTAGGTAGCTTTCGTAATACTTTTGTTACTGATACTACCATATACAAAAATGTACCTCAGAACTATGGTGTACCTATCGGTAAGAAAGTCAGAAATGAACTTGCATTTGCACTTACTGCTAATTTTGATAAAGATATCGCCAAAAACCTTCATCTCTATACCAGGTATGCGATGTTTGCTAACTATGAAAATCTGAAAGCCATTGACTCGCGTCTGGATCTTACCTTATCTGCAAAAGTGAACAGATATATCAACGTGAATCTAACTGCTACTGCCTTGTACGATCAGGATCAGGATTATGAGATTCAATTTACTCAGATGCTTTCTCTCGGTCTTTTATACAGATTCTCTCAGTTTGATCCAAAGAAATAATTGGAGATTGATTTATTTCCTGAAGAATAAAAAATCAAATTATCAAAAGCAGGCTTGTTTTGTTTTATCAGGAGTAACAACAAAACAAGCCTGTTTAGTTTAAAATTAGAAACCACATGGTAATGCCTAAAATTCCTGTCACAATCATTACAGGCTTTCTGGGAGCTGGAAAGACAACATTGCTCAATTATCTTATCTCTCATCACAAAGAAAAGAGATTTGCGGTAATTGAAAATGAATTCGGAGAAGTGGGAATAGATGGAGCTTTGGTAATGGATGCCAAGGAGGGAATCTTTGAGCTCTCAAACGGCTGTCTTTGCTGCACTCTTAATGATGATCTGATAGATGTGCTTCAAAAAATACTTAACAGAGACAGGAAGATAGAACACCTGCTAGTGGAGACCACAGGAATAGCGGATCCTGGACCAATTGCCATGAGCTTTCTTTCGGATCCATATGTCAAAGAAGCATTTTATATTGATGGTATAATTACTTTGACTGATGCTCAGTTTATAGAACAACAATTGGAGGATCAGGAGATCGCCTGCAATCAGGTAACAATGGCAGATGTTATTATTATCAATAAAATTGATAGGGTAGATTCCTATCAGACAGATACTGTAAAAAATATTCTCAGACGCATGAATCCTGGAAGCCTGATTGTATTCCATGGAAAAGATTCAATCTATGACATAAACCTTTTGGAATTAAATGCATTCTCAGAACAGAGTTTTCACAGCACCTTCTCTGCTTTAAAAAAACATAGCTATTCCTATCAAAAGAATGGTTCAGATCAGGCAAGCCTTTTGGCTCCCACAAAGCAAGTGAGACATGCAGGTATTCATTCTCATACTTTTGTGTTTAAGGCTCCTTTGGATGTGCTTAAATTTAATATTTTCATCAGAGCCTTGTTAACCGAGCAATTAAATGTCTTTCGAATAAAAGGAATTTTGAATCTTAATTCAGTTGATGAAAAAATTCTATTTCAAGCAGTGAACAGCCAATATGCTACTGATTCAATGGGCCCCTGGGCCTCAGAGAATGAAAAAGAAACCAAAATAGTTTTTATTGGAAAAAACCTGAGTAAAATTTTATTACAAGAGGCTTTGGACTTATGCAGTGCTTCAGCTGAATTTGAACCGGAAATTTTTTATAATCAATTAAATAGAATTATTTTAGGAATGAAAAAATGATTAATTTTGTATTTTATTGGTAATTTTTAGTATTATTTTTATTATTTTAATTTCTTGAAACAATTTCCATGATAAGTTATATTTTTTATGTTTACCTTTTCATCTAATTGTTTATTAAAGAATATCTTTTTAGTGATTATTGTCTAATATCAAAAAAGTTAAAATCTACATTTAACTTATTTTGAATTGTTAATTTTAGGTATTAGACTATAAAATTGTTATATTTGTCTAAGACACTTGTTTTTAAATTTCGTTTTTTAAAATCCTTAAGACCATAGAGACTGATTCCTTATGATGACTTTTGAGACCTTGAAAAAATACCATCTATCAAAAATCAAAGTGGTATTAAAATCCGGAGAGGAATATATAGGGATAATCACTTCTCATGATTTTACGGATAAAGAAAGGATAGTAATAGACCGAATATCTCTACTAGGTGATCTTAATATCTCTAAAATTAAATGTGAAGATATTCAGTCTATTTCCTTTGCTAAGGAATAAAAGAAGATTTTAGAAGGTATATCTGATTCCTGTGCTTATATCGCCTTTTATAAACAATGGACTATTGAATACCTCTGTGTAAATAGTGTTTTCAGCAAACAACATGATTGGGAAATTTTTAAAAGTGTATTCTATTCCCAGCACTGCATCTGCTCCCATGGAAAATGTACTTATATATTCCTTATCATAAATTATAGTATTGTTTTCTGTATAATGGTAATTACAGTAGTAATTGGAAAATCTTGACTGAATTCCGGCTCCGTAGTACCATCTTAATCTGGGTAAAAAGGAGATATTATGGTGCACAAGATAATGTAATTGTAGAATCCACGGTCTTTCTGTATGATCATATCCGTCGAAAATGTAACCTTTATTTCTAAGCCGTCTCTTATTGCTTCGGTAGTAATAGTCATAGTTTCTATAAGAACCATTCCGGCCAGCTATAAACTCTAGAGCTTTGTTTCCAAAATACTTTTTAAGGGTAATCCCTCCTGGATTATGAAATTTAAAGCCAGCAGTCCAGTTCAAAGCCCTGGCAGAAGTTGATTGGCTGCTATCTGTCTGTGCAGTTGCATTATAAGAAAGAATTAAGAATGTAATAATGAAGAAATTCCTGGAGAATACACTTCTTGAAAATGTTGTCATATTGCTAATAGATTTTTGATTCTATTGCTTTGACAATCCTGTTTCAACATACCCCTATGCAGGAAAAAAATATTTAATGAAAGACAAAGTTGATTAACCTTTACAAGTAGGAAGCTCAACTGAAAATGTAGTCATAATGCCGGGAGTGCTGTAGACAAAGATATTTCCATCATTTGCATGAATAAGCTGTTTGCACAGAAGTAATCCGATTCCAGATCCTTTTTCAGAATTTGTGCCTAATCTGGTTTTGGCAATATTGGGCTCAAAAAGCTGGTTAAGCATTGCATCAGGGATACCTATGCCATGGTCTTCTATATTTACCTGAATTTTGCTATTCTTATCGGAGGCATAGGCGATGACCTCTTGTCCGTTATGACTGAATTTGATAGCATTGAGAATAAGGTTTCTGAAGGTTATTTCCATCATGTCATAATCACACCAGACCAGAGTATTAGCGTCTATTGAATTTGTAAGCTTTACATTTTTGTTTTTTGCAAGGTAGCCAGTATACTGAAATACATTATCAATAAGCTCCTTCAGGCAAATATTTTTAGGATCAGGAGAATGATTGGTAAGATGTGTACTGGACCAGTTAACAAGATTATCCAGTAGCTGTTTGGTATGGATAGAGGACTCTTTAAATTTTAGCGCAACAGCCTTTATTTCTTCTTTTTGTATTTTTTCTTCAAGAATCAGTTCTGTAATAGCCTGAATATTGTTAATGGGGCTCTTTAGGTCATGAGAAAGGATGGATAAAAGTCTATCCTTTACAGAGTTTAGTCTTTCCAGTTCACTTTTTGTATTTTCCAATTCACGGTTTTGAGCCGATAAGAGGCATTGTTGTTCTTTTAGTTGATTGCTTTTTTCAAACAACAGTGTTTCTCCTAATTCTGACAAAGAAAGAAACAGATTTGCAAGAAATATCATGCAGAATATGGCTGTCAGGTTAAAAGCTGTATTAATCCACTGATTTACTCCTAAAGATATATTGGGGGCAGGTAAAGAAATGTTGTATTTGTCAAGGCTATATATAATTGCAATATTAAGCAGGGTAAATAGAATGGATATGTTAAAAAGAGGTCTCTCGTTTTTTCCAAAAATGATAAAAGGTATAATAGCAATTGGAATATAAAATACCTTGAGATCCATTTCACTTCCCAGGCTCGCTGACATAGATAATACCTGAAGCAATAGAGAAAAGTACAATACAACCTTTGCAACCCTTGAAAAGCCTGCCATACAGATCCTCCAAGTAGAAAAATGAACTACAGCAAAGAATGCAAAAATAAAATTTAAAGGAAAAATATTATAAATAAAGAATCCTGCACCAAACACTACACATAAAAAAATACAAAGAACTGTTGTGTATGCGGTTATTTTAATCCTTTTTGTTTCTAGTTGATTTTGATTTGGGGCGATGTCTTCTGATAAGAAAGATAAGATCATTCATTCTTTATTTACATGTATGCAATAAACTGACTGTAATATTGAATTTTAACCTACAATATACCTATTTCTGATTTTAATTCTAATAATAGAACATTTTTGTGAGTTAAATTCTATTACGGTAAAATACAAATACTTTTGGGGCAAGTTTCTTATACCTCTGTGAATAAATTATTTCTCAAGATGCTAATATTTAATCGCTACATTCTATAACTGTCCGATCTTATGGACAAATAGATGTTTGCTCATAAGAGATATAAAGGAGATTCAAGTCTATATTTGTCCAAACAACAGATTTTATAAGTCAAGTAAGTGCTGGCTCACAGAAGTCTTGCTGAATTGATAAAAGATAGAAATGGAAATAGGAATATTGGGAAAGTGAAGTTTTAAATTTCCCGTTTGGTGGAGCTTTTGAGAAAGTTTTTTATTAATAATAATTCTGTGAAAGCATTATCAAAATGCAAATGAATAATGACTTTTAAAGTTAAAACCTCCTTTAAAGTGGTAGAATAGGCAAAGTGAATTAAAATAACTCGTCGAAATGGATGAACTTAAATTGGAGAATCGCATGATAATTTTTATCTTTAATAGCTATTTTTCTGTGTTTTAAGAGAAAAGATTTGCTCAATCATTATTCCAGAAAAATCTAATTTCAATCCTATTTTAATTTGTATCAAATATGCGTAATAGCAGTTTTTTAACCCTCTTTTATTTCCTGATTGTATTCTATTCCATTGCTCAACCTGCCATTATTGATACTTCATTCAATAAAGCAGGTTCTCCTCGAGGAATTTTCCAAACAAGATTTTATGGCAAGGAGGAAGAAGCCAAAATGATCATATCACAGCCAGACGAAAAAATCGTAATGGTGGGATCTTCTCTGAATGGTTCTAAAGGTCATGATTTTACTTGTGTAAGAATAAATTCTGATGGAACACTAGATGAAAGTTTTGCATCAAAAGGAAGAGGAATATATACAGTATCTGATTCGACTGATGAGTATGCTGAAACAGTTGCAATTGATAAGGCCGGAAGGATTTTGATAGGAGGCTATATTTATGCTTCTGGAACTACTAAGCCTGTAATAATCAGATTGACTGCAGACGGCAATATCGACAAAACCTTTGCGAAAGAGGGTAAATATTTTCCCGACCTGACTACAAAGAAGATGACAAGTATACATGCTCTGAAAAGACAGGGGGAGAAAATACTAGCAGTAGGATCGTATATAGATTCAATAAGTATGTTTATAAACGGACCTACTACTGTCGTTTTTAGGCTGAATGATGATGGGACACAGGACAAAACTTTTGGGAGCAAAGGCATAACAATATTAGAAAGTGTAGCCTGCTACCAGATTGCCTTGAATGAAACGAGCATAGCCTTAGGAGGGTCATATCCTATGCCGCTTAAAACATCATCAGTGACCAATCCTGCTATAGCAATGCTTAAATCTGACGGAACAATTAATACGACATTTGGTGATAAAGGCTTTTACAAAGGGACAGTGGTAGCACTGGAAATAATCGCTGATTTGGCTTTTCAGAAAGATGGTAAGCTGGTAACAGTGGGGCAGGTACGAGATCAAAGTGTCATCATGCGTTTAAAATCTGATGGAAGAATAGACTCCACTTTTGCAGGTGACGGAAGAGTTATAAATATTCTTGCATACAGGGAAGTGGGAAAGTCAATTTTTGTCTTACCGAATGGCAATATTTTAGCCACGATAGAAGCAACATATTCTGATGGAAATTTTACTAGTCAAAGGTTAAGACTTGTCAAACTGAATGAAAAAGGAGAGTTTGGATCTTTGGGCTATGAACAAATTTCAGATTTTTCAACTTCACTTAATAACTCAATTCTAACTTCCGATTATAATCTCATATGCGCCAGAGCAACAGGATATGATTTTAGTGTAGTTAAAGTCAAAACGAAAATTATACCAAGTATAAGATTTACCGACATCCCCAAATTAAACATAGCAAGTGGAAATACCCCGCTTTTTGCAAATGCTTCTTTTAACTTACCGGTAATATTTATATCGAGTAATGTAAATGTAGCAGAAACCAAAGACACTCTGCTTATCGTTACCGGTGCAGGTCCTACAACTATAACAGCTTATGTTGAAGCATCTATAGATTATGAAGGCACTAAAGCTAACCAGACCATTATAATATCTCCAGCTGCGGAGTTTCTAATTGGTAAAAATTATACTAGTACAAAAAAAGTACAGACCTATGCTGTGGTTCCTTACAACGATGAATATAGTTATGAATGGTCATACTTGGGAGAAAATGCATACCTGTTAAACACAAATCAGGAAAGTGATTCGGTCAATAAGGTAAATATATATTTTACAGAAGATGCTGTGGAAGGAACGATTAACTGTAGAGTTTATGACAAACAAGGTTTATTGAAAGCTACATTAAGAAAAGAGATTAAAGTGGTGGAAGATGCAACAGATGGAAATATACGTGAAAATAGCTGTCCTAAAAGTTTTGCACTATGCTATGCAACACATATAAATTCATTCAGGATTAATTCTCTGAAAAGTGATTCTTCTGGTTGCCAGGGAACAGGATATACAGATTTTACAGAATCAGGTAGAACAACAGATCTGTTTCTCGGCAATGTTTACACTGCAGATTTTGAAATTGGTTCTATCGGAAAATCCAGTAAATATGTAGGTATATGGATAGATTACAATAATGATGGAGATTTTGATGAAGCTGATGAATTTGTAAATGCATCTTTTGGAGAAGATTCTCTTTTTTCTATGAAACCTATAATCATAAAAAACTCTAAAGAATATGCAGGTAGCAGGAGGTTGAGAATCAGATGCAGAACAAATGGTCGCTTTACATCTTCGGATGCATGTATTCTTTCAGGTGAGGCTGGAGAAACAGAGGATTATATGGTTACGCTAAAAGTCCAGGATGCTTTGGAAGCGCCGGAAATCATCACTCCTAATGACGATGGAAAAAATGATTACTTTGTTATTAGAGGAGTAAATGACAAAGCAGACAATAGGCTTGATGTCTTTGATAAATGGGGTGATATCAAATACAGCAGTGTAAATTATCTCAATGATTGGAATGGTAAATCCAATAACGGTGACAAGGTTACAGAAGGAACCTATTATTATGTATTTAAAAATGGGGTAAACGTTCTAAAGGGATTTGTAGAAGTAAAGTATTAAAAATGAATTTAAATATTTCAAGTAATATACAGCACATGTTTCGTTATCTTTTACTCTCAGTAATTTTTGCAAGTCTGACTATTGGAGCCCAGGCACAGCAAATGCCTCTGGTTTCCAATTTTATGTTTAATCAATTGATCTATAATCCTGCTGCGGCAGGTATGCAGGAGACACAGTTCAATGCCAACCTTGTGTCCAGATTTCAATGGACTGGCATGAATGGAGCTCCGGTTACCAACATGTTCTGGGCAGACTATAGATTCCCCGCAAAGAAAATGGCGCTGGGTCTTAATATCAATTATGACAAGTTCGGAGCCAATAGAAATACTGACTTCCTGCTCAACTATGCATACTATGTACCCCTCACAAGTAAGTGGAAGCTTTCTATGGGACTGCGAATGGGCTTTACATCAGCTAAATTCAGTACAGCCTATCTGGACAGAGTATGGGATCAGGGCGATCCTGTTGTGGAAGCATCAAATGTAAGTGCAATGATGCCCAAAGCAGGAGCCGGATTACAACTTTCTACCAAAAATTTTTATGCAGGTTTTTCTGCTCCGGACCTCATCATGGGCGACAAGCAGAATCTTTATGGAAATGAAGGCAAGCCTTTCTTCAGTAAGAAAAGAAACTATATGCTGATGGCTGGCTACAGAGTTAAACTTAGCGACTCCTACAAGCTTTATCCAAACATCAGGTTTTCATATTTTCCTGACTCAAAAGTGCGGGCAGATCTAAATTTGATTTTCGAAATTACTGACTATTTCTGGGCGGGAGCTACCTATTCTTCCTATAAAAGTCATGCTTTGATGGCAGGTACTCACATTAGTTCAAGGGTAAGATTTGCATATGCATATGAATTTAAAAGGGATTTGGGCGTGAATTTAAATACTCACGAAATAAATCTTATGCTGAATCTGGATGGTCTGTTTAGAAAAAAATAAAGTTATGAATCGTTTTTTACTGGGAGCCTTCCTTTGTCTTCTGTCAATAATTTCAAGAGGAGGAGATAATGCAAATGGTCTGAATCAGCCTAAGAATGACAAAAAGCTCGCTTTCTTTGAATATAAGTTTGCACAAGGTGAGTATGAAGAATGTATTGATGGAGCAAATAAATTTGCCAAAAGTTATGACAAAGGTAAAGTAAGCATCTCTGATGCTGTTCGGGCCAGGCTATTGGAGGCAAGATCTTATTTTTCCATGATGTCATTTGAAAAGGCGGGACAAACCTTTAATGCGGCTTTAAACCTTGCGGAAAAAAGTAGAGGTCAGCCAATGGATGAGCATAAGTGTCTGCTTTATATTGCACGGTACCTTAATGAAACAGGAAACTATTCTGAAGAAGAAAATATCCTTCATCAAATAGAAAAAATTTCCGGAATTGATAAAGCCTCCACAGAGGAATTGAATTTTTTGTTAGCTCTGGCGGAATTGTATAAAAATCAGGGTTTCTGCTTTAAAGCTCTTGAAATAATTGATGGTCAGGAGCCATATAGATTAAAGATGGCTTCATCTCAACTTGTTGAAGATAAAGATAAGGCAGCTCAAGATAAAGCCATAGATTTTCAGACTCGCAAAGAGACCTATTTACATTTACTCAACCTTAAAGCAGGTTGCTTATTTGAGGTAGGTAAAACAAGTGAGGCTGAAATGTTAATAAAAAACAATCTATTATGGGGGAATAAAAATCTCTCTTCCGCAAACAGATTTGTTATTGAAACATTAAGGGGCGAAGCAGAACAGCTTGATAAGAAAAGATCTTTTGCAAGGTCTGCTATAGCCTATAGTCATTGCTATGGCCGTTCTGAAGCAGCAGAATATGAATCATCAAAAGTTGAAGATCTGGTAAATCAGACAATAGAATCTATAAAAGATGGACAAATAATACAATATAGAAATCACTTGCGCAGACTTCAGATGTATGCGTTCAGATCTATTGGTACTAAAGACAGATATGAAATTGCATATAGCTATTGTGATGCTTTTAGATCCTTTTATGAAGGTGATCTGGATGCTGCTGAAAGCAGGCTGAATTCATTAAGTACTATAATTAAGTTTTTGCCTCCATATCATTCTTATCAGTATAAGACGCTTCAGCTTCAGGCTGATCTAAAACTTAGACAGGGAGACTTGAAAAGCTATAAGAATGTATTGTCTTTAATAGCTGAGTTTAATTCAAAATTCAAAGGGAACAAGTCTCCTGATTTTTATAAAGCAAATATAGATCTAGCCTTCTATGAACTCAATTACGGTTCAGATCTGAATAAGGCAGAGAAATTGTTTGTTACAAATTATTCATCTCATCTGAAAAAGGAAATTACAAAAGAATCGGATCTGAATATTTTTTATCTGAAGACATTTGCTAGACTACTTGAGAAAAGAGATAAACCGGATTCTGCTATCATAGTAATGAAAGATGTAGTAGCCAGTTCTGTTGCACAGCATGGGGAAAAGTCTCCTGAATATGCTGCTGGTATTGCTAAACTTGGAGAATTACAGATTCTTTCAGGTAAATATGAAGAAGGATTTTCTTCGATGCAGAAAGCCGAAATTGCTATAGAATCAGGGAAGGACAACGCTTCAGAGCAATTGATGGAAGCTTATTTGATAATCTCAAGGATGTATGCATTTAAAGGTGAATTTGATAAGAGTAAAAATTTGTTGAATAAAGTTACTCATCTGAACCTTGATAAGTCAGGATTTGACCCCCTGGCTGATGCACTTGAACATGAACAGGAAGCCTCTCTTTATCTTATGACCGGCAATTACTATAAAGGTGAGAAGGAGGTAAAAAAATCCCTGGAGATAAAAGAAAGAATTCTTGAAGGTGGGAGTTTACAGCTGTTATCGGTTTATGAAACATTAGCCAGACTTTTTTTGATTAATGGGAATTATAATTTATCCGACCAGTATTTAAAGCATTCCAAAGAAATCGTTGATAAGGTTTTTGATAAACAATCACTGCAGCAAGCAGAGATACTTCTAATGCAAGGTGATTATTTTAATGAAATTGGAGATTATAAAAAAGCTGAAGAGGCTTATGCTAAAGCTGATGAAATATTTTTATCTAAACTCGGAAAAGAAAACTTAAACCGAGTAGAAACCTTGTCAAAGCTTGCTGCAATAAAGTATAAGCGAGGAATAAAGGTAGCTGAAGTAGAAAAGCTCTATCAGGAGGCTGGAAAAATCATACAAAAAAGTGCCGGAGAAAATAATCCTTTGTATGCATTGCATTTGCAAAAGCTCGCTGAATTTTACATTCAACTAAAACGAACTGAAGAGGCTGAAAAGTTTCTAAGTGAAGCAGAAAGATATTGGGATAAAAAAATAGGTTCTGAAAACAAGTATAATGCGGAAATTAAATTACTGCAGGGCGATATAGCATACAACAAGGAGAAGTTTGATTTTGCAGAGAAAAACTATCAGAAGTCAAGACAGCTATTCAGTGCAATATTTAATGAAAAGCATCCTGGATACATACAGGCTACCGGTAAGCTTGCCAGAGTGCAATATATGGTGAAGGGGTATGAAAAATCTCTTGAACTCATGGAAGAAATTATTCCGAAGTATCTGGATTATACTAGAAATTATTTTCCTTCTTTAAGCTTCAGGGAAAAAAGTAAGTTCTGGAGCAAAATGAAGGACGAGTTTGAATTCTATAATTTTCTCGCGCTTGATGTATTTGGAAATAAAAAGGCCAGACTTTCCGGAGAGGTATACAATAACACTATTGCAACAAAAGCTCTTTTGCTAAACTCAAATATAAAGTTGCGGGAGCAAATTATGAATAGTAAAGATTCAGTCCTTATAGGGATGTATAATGAATGGATTATTCTGAGCGAATCTCTTACAAGTTCGTTATCCTATACAAAAGAACAGCTTGCTGCACAAAAACTGGATCCTCACCATATTGAAGCTTCCATTGAACACCTTGAGAAAGAAATGAGCAAACGCTCAACACTTTTTAACGGTGAAGAAATTAAGAGACGGGCCACCTGGAAAGAAATCAGGGCAAGCTTGCATGAGAATGAACATGCCGTGGAGATGGTTCGCTACAGATTCTTTAATAAAGTTTTCACTGACTCTATAGTTTATGCTGCACTTGTTGTTAACAAGCATTCAAGCGAATTTCCTGACGTTGTTGCATTTTCAAATGGCAATGCTATGGAAAAGAAATTTCTGAAGTACTACAGAAATGCGGCAAACATGAACATCAATGATCAGTATTCTTACGAGACTTATTGGAAAAATATCAAAACAAAAATTCCGGATGGAGCTACAGTGTATTTTTCCTCAGAAGGTGTATACAATCAATTAAACCTTGAAATGATGCCGGCGCCAGATGGCTCGTTTGTGTTGGAAAAAAATCAGATAGTTTTGGTAACTAATACAAAAGATTTACTTGGTGTTATTGAGAATAAAAAAAAGAATAATAGTAAAGATGTAAAAAAGACGCATACTGAGGAATATCTTCTGTGTGGTAATCCTGACTTTTATTCGGAAAAGGATAAAGTTAAAAGTGCTATGGTTGTCTCTCTGCCTGGAGCAGAGAAGGAAGTGAACGAATTAACTACCTTGCTTAGCGGGACAGGGAAAAGAACGGTTAAGGTTTTAAGTAACCATGTTACAGAGGATACTATTAGCTCCTTCTTTAATCCAAAGGTATTTCATATTGCTACACATGGCTATTTTAAAGAAACCACTAATCGTGCTAATGATGATGACTTTGCATCAAATCCATTATTGAATTCAGGTCTGATGTTGTCGGGAGCAGGCGAAATAATCAGCAATACCGAAAATACCTATGTAAATCAGAAAGATGGTATCCTTACAGCTTATGAAGCAATGAACCTCAACTTTGCGTCTACAGAGCTTGTAGTGCTTAGTGCTTGTGAAACCGGTAGAGGGGATGTTCAGGTAGGAGAGGGGGTTTATGGTCTTCAAAGGTCCTTCCTCATAGCTGGTGCTGATGCAGTAATAATGAGCTTGTTTAAAGTAAATGATGAAATAACGCAAAAGCTTATGTTTTCTTTTTATAAAAAATGGATTGAAAGCGGAAATAAAAGAAAAGCTTTTCTTGAAGCTAAGCGTGAAATCAGAAAGGCATATGACAACCCATTGAGTTGGGGTTCATTTATTATGATTGAAGGAAGGCCCTATCGGGAACAAACTCTGCAGGCTTTGGTTAAAGAATAAAGGTTATTATTTATGATTAATGACGAAGACTTCTCAAAATTACCCTTGGAGGACCAGGCCCTTTTTTTATGGGAACATGGGCAATTTGTAGATCTTAGGAAAGATTTGAATCACACCATTCAGCTTTATGCAGTTGGAAAACTTTTTTATGAAGTGTGGTATGAAAATGAAGACAACCAGACGGAAAAGATCAGAAAAATTGATGCTGAAGAAGTAATTATTCTTTATCCATAATCAATAAAAGAGATATTAAAACGCCCCAGCTTATGCAGTTAGATGTATAGGCTGGGGCATATTTTTTTTACCTTTTATTTGGAGAAGTTCAATGATGTATTTGAAAAATACAAGGTTAACCGGAGGAGATTCTGATTGGGTTGTATCGTTTTAAAATTATTTTATTTTTATAAGTTGTTGTTTTTTATGTAGTTGGTTTTTTTGTGAGACTTTTTTACTAATTCTTATTTTGTTTAGAATGATCCTGTTCGCCTTCTTAGTGCAATTTATGCCGATTGGAAAATCCAAGATTATTCTTTAAATTATTCAATAAATTAAAAAATACCAGGATGAAATTTATAACTAGAATTCAGCTTTTATTCTTTTTTATTTTCACAATTAGCAACCTAAGTTCTTATGCTCAATATCCTGCAGGATCTCCTGTGGCGATAAATGGAAGGCTGAAGCTAATTGGTAATCAGCTTAGCAATGAATGTGGGAATCCAGTTGCCCTGAGAGGAATTAGTTCACATGGATTGCAATGGTTTCCCAATTGTACTAAAGATAATGCTTTAAAAGAACTTACAGACAATTGGGGAATGGATATATACCGACTTGCCATGTATGTGCAAAAGTCGGAACAGGGCTATTTAACTAATCCCACATATTGGAAATCTTACATAGATACCTGGGTGGATAAATGCGGAGCGTTAGGAATATATTGTTTGATTGACTGGCATGTTCTGAATCCTGGAGATCCATACAATAATGTTACTGAAGCAACTGATTTCTGGACTTACATGGCTTCAAAGCACGGAAATAAGAAGCACGTTTTATTTGAAATATGTAATGAACCAAATGGAGACGGAGTTGATTGGAATAGGGTTAAAGCCTATGCAAATGTAGTAGTCCCAAAAATCAGGGAAATAGCTCCAAATACCATCATCATTGTAGGAACACCTTCTCATAGTCAGGAAGTGGACAAGGCCGCAGCATCTCCACTTGCATATGAAAATATAATGTATGCATTACATTTTTATGCTGGTACTCACTACACTAGTTTAATGAAAGTAGCAGAGAATGCACTTGGCAAAGGTATAGCAATATTTATTACTGAGTGTGGCACCACTGATGCCAGTGGAAATGGTGATACATTTTTTACGACCTTTGATGACTGGATTCTTTGGATGAAAAAATATAAACTTAGCTGGATTGTTTGGAGTTTTGCAGATAAAGCTGAAGGCTCAGCTCTTCTAGCTCCAAGATCCTGCGCAACAGATAAATGGACCAACCTGTCTGCCTCAGGTACCTATATTAAAGCAAATATGTCTAATCCACTTGATAATTTTGTCGCTTGTAACCAATCGCCAAAAGTGAATCTGATTTCTCCCTCTCAGGATACAACAGTTGTTACTCCTGAAAATCTGATATTAAAAGCCAATGCAGTGGATCCTAATGGTAATATAGTGAAAGTTGATTTTTATATTGGTACTACTCTGATAGGCACAGTTAATGCTCCATCTGATTCATATGAAGTAAATTGGACAGATATTCCTTCCGGGGTTCATACTATTAAAGCTGTAGCTATCGATGCGAAAGGTGCCTTTGGATCATCGCTAAGGACAATCACGGTAAATTCTGTGGATGGTTTGTTCTCAAAGCCTATATATGGTGCTGCTGAAAATCTCTTTCCTAATCCAAGCAGCAGTTCATTTGCATTTAAGGTATCACAGCAGGTTCGATCCCTTGAAATATTAAACTTATATGGCGAATCGATAGAAGCTAAGGAATCTTTAGAGCCCGGTCAAATCCTGGATTTCGGTAGTACTTACGCTAACGGCACCTATATCATGAAGGTTCAATATGAGTCTGGGTCTTCAGAAATTTACAGAATGATAAAGGTGAGATAAAAGTCATCTGAGAAAGATATAAATGGGTAGCCTGCAAGTGCAGGCTGCCCATTTTTTTTATCCTTTTATAAGAAAATATCCAAATGTGTGTTCTTTTTAAAATTGAATCTCATGTTTTGTTTAACAAGATGGAATTAGTTTTCCTAATTGACTGATTTGAGTTTATTAATAATCAGGGTAAAAAAATGACAAGTATCATTTTTTTAAATTTAAAATAGCATTTTTCATGCAACTTTAAAGAGGTATATTTGATGCAACTTTAAAATTTTCAAAAAAAATGTTAACAAAATCTGAAATCGACTTAATAAAAGGAACAGTTCCTATACTAAAGGAGCACGGTCTATTGTTGACCAAACATTTTTATCAGAGAATGTTTAGGTTGAACCCCGAATTAAAAAATGTCTTTAATATGGGGAATCAGAAAAACGAAACACAACAGACTGCATTGGCTAATTCTGTGCTTGCATATGCTGAAAATATTGAAAATCCTGGAGTCTTGTTGCCTGTATTAAAACATATAGGGGAGAAGCATACAAGTTTACTCATTACTGCGGAACAGTACGCAATTGTGGGTGAAAATTTATTGGCTTCGATCAAAGAGGTACTTGGAGTAGGAGCTTCAGATGAGCTCATTGAGGCATGGGGCAAAGCTTATACAATCCTTGCAGACATAATGATTAATCTGGAAAAATCAATTTATATTGAAAAGGATGGTTTACCTGGAAGTTGGAGCGGATGGAGAAAGTTTGGTATAAAGAAGAAAGTTCAGGAATCTGATGAGATTTCATCTTTTTATCTATACCCTGAGGATGGAAAGGAAGTTGCATTTCATAAGCCGGGACAATATCTGAGCATCAGAGTTTTTGTAAAAGAGCTAGGGCTGTTTCAACCTAGACAATATAGTATTTCCTCAGCTCCAGGTAATAAATATTACAGGATTTCGGTTAAAAAAGAAGTTGGTCAGGGTGGTACAAAAGAGGATGGAATAATTTCAAATTATCTCCATAACACATTAGTTGAAGGAGACATTGTTGAAGCTACACCTCCGGCAGGTGAATTTGTTTTAAATCTTGAGAGTAAGGGACCAGTTGTTCTTATTAGTGGTGGCATAGGACAGACTCCATTTATGTCCATGTTGGAATATCTTGCTAATGAATCTGAGAAACGCGAAGTCAAATGGATTCATGGTTGTCGCTCTGCGAATGTTCATGCATTTAAGAATGAGGTCAGTGACTTAGATAAAAAATTTGACTGGCTCGAGCATATAGTCTTTTATGATGATTGCTCAAGTTCAGATGATAACGTAAAAAAGGGAAGAGTGGAACTGTCTGAAGTGAAAGAAACAATATTATTACCCGGTGCGGATTATTATATTTGTGGTCCCAAACTATTTCTGGAAAAGACAATAAAGGATCTTGCAGCACTGGGGGTCAATAGTGAGCATGTCTTTTTTGAAGAGTTTGGTCCTCAGACATTGAATATAAATTAGAGTATAAAGAAATGAAGCTGAATCAATTTACTGATTATGGATTGCGTATCTTGATGTATATCTCACGTAAGCCCTCAAACATGCAAGCAACAACCATTACGGAGTTGTCTGAAAGGTTTGGGATTTCCAGAAATCATGTGGCTAAAGTGGTTCAGTTTCTTTCTAATAATAAAATACTTGATGCCCAACGAGGAAGAGGAGGAGGCTTATATTTGGCAGATAAACCCGAAACGTATAAGATCGGTGACCTTATTCGCTTACTTGAAATGGAGGAAGAATTAGTCGGTTGTGATACACCACCT
The DNA here is from genome assembly GCF_000426725.1 of Sporocytophaga myxococcoides DSM 11118. NCBI lineage: Bacteria > Pseudomonadati > Bacteroidota > Cytophagia > Cytophagales > Cytophagaceae > Sporocytophaga > Sporocytophaga myxococcoides. Next base: position 284,160 of record NZ_AUFX01000005.1, read on the forward strand.
TGCTTACTCGCTGATAGCTGTGGCTTTAAATCTGTTCTTAAAAGCGCATTGTATGCATTCTATGAATATCTTAATCAGTATACATTAAAAGATATCAGCAAACCAAAGGTCACCAGAGCACTCGATAGTTTGATAAAAGGGGAATAGATCTTTGTATTTCTTTACATTCATCCCTAAGGTATATTTATATTATTTTTTCAGTTGGCTATATCATATCATCATTAAAATAACTCCAATAACTTAGTTGTTCAATAGGCCTTTATACAAGACTGTTCCTTTTTCAAAACAAACTTTTCAATGAAGCCATTCCTGGCGGGATTAAGCTATATTTAGTCTATTTTGAATAATGTAATGAGTTGAAAGTTCGGATATATTTACAATTACTATGTAAACTATAAAAGTTATGCTATATGGTAATCGTAAAATATCCTATTGTTCTGATAAGTGTTTTTCTATGGCTTGGATTTGTATGTGCAATAGACTTTCTAGAAATATGGATTGAGTTGAAGCCAGCAGTGGTAACGACCTCTATTGAATTGTTTTTGTCAGACCTGATCTATAATACTATGACTAATCTTGAATGGTTCTTTGTATTGTTGATAATAGGCACTACTTATTATTCAAATATAGAAGAGGTCTTTCCTTTATATACTTTGTTTATTATCCCCTTTATTATTCTGAGTATTCAGACTTCCAATGTTATTCCTTATATGAATAATTCTGTAATTTTTATGATCGGAAAGAATAGGTTTAGCAGTTCTTTTTGTTATCTGGCACTTGAGGGAATAAAGGTTTTGTGTTTATTCATATTTGGATTAAAACTTTTCAAATTAAATGACAATGAAACGAAAACAAGTTATAGCTGAAATTATCAAAAAGTATACATAGCATAATGAAGATCAGATATTAAGTCTTTCTCTGGTTTATAGTCAACTAACAGCATCAATATTATACAGATAATATCGATTTCTAAATTTTAACCTTTACATCCAATGGTCAATAAAATTTTTGATTGTGGTCATATCCTGGACCATTTAAAACAGGAGCATCGAGTTGTTCTTGAATTGTGTTACAGAATAAGGATAGGACTTTTACATGGGGTGCAAATAAAGAGAATCAAGATTTATACTGACTTATTTTATCATGAATATCTAAAACCTCATTTTGAACTGGAAGAGAAATATATTTTTACTGTTTTTGAAAAAGATAATCTTTTGGTTAAACGGGCAGTTTCCGAACATAAACGATTAAAAAGATTGTTTGAGAACAACGGTAATATAGAAGAATCACTCAGTCTTATTGAAGAGGTATTGGAAAGTCATGTTAGATTTGAAGAGCATGTTTTGTTCCTCAATTTGAAAGAAAGAATGGAGAATAGAAGCATTGTATTCATAATGCCGGAACTTCCCGATGTTTCCTTTGAATGGCCTGATACATTCTGGGTACATTAAATAGCTATACTTTATTTTTCTTTTTTGAAATCAGACGGCCTGTAGTTGGTTAATTTCAGAAAAGTGCTGCTGAAAGAAGCAAGACTCTGATACCCTACTGTATATGCAATCTCACTTAGTGATAGATTGGTCTGCAGCATTAATTCAATCGCTCTTACCATACGCAGTAGTTTTAAATATTGAAGGAATGACATATTCAATGTTTGCTGGAAAAGTCTTGATAATGATCTTTCGCTTATACCAAATCTATCACTGATACTTTCAAGTGAATGCAGATCACCAATATTTTTCTCCAGATATTTGAGTATAGGAAGCATTCTTTCATGCTCTGTAAAAGGCAGTGCGATTGGGATTTTTTTAGAACTGATTTCAGGTAAGATATTTTTTATAGCCGATAAAAATAGAAACCTGTTATCGCCAGGTAAAATATGGCCATCCCAAGGCTCTGAATATTTTATCATCTGCATCAGAAGGTCATTAATCGGATAAATTCCCATCTGAGAATAAAAAGGAGAGGTATTGTCATCATGTGTGTAAAAGAATAATGACCTTAGAACTGTTCCTGAATGCCCTATCTTTAATACATGTGACAATCCTGTAGGAATCCAGAAATAATGTCTTGCAGGGATGACGTATCTTCTGTTGTCGATTTCAAGATAAGCTATTCCACCTTCAACATAAGATAGTTGTCCCTTTGCATGTTTATGATTAGGGATATATTTTTCTGATCGTTCATGCATGACATATACTGATGCAGGACGCTTGTCGATATCCGGTAAACTAGCAATCAGACTCATGTTATAGGAATAAAATTATATATTAAAGAACGATGCAATCTATAAAAACATCCTTGATAAGGAATGAAAAATTTTACAAAATTTCTTAAAAAAACGTTTGGCTGGAATCAACTAATATTAGTCCATTTTGGATAAAATTGAATTATAAAAGACAAATAACTTTACAGCGTAAAAAAGTTATAGAATGTTTAGCTGTCTTAGAGAAATAAGTGTCTTAAGTATTCTTATTTTAATTTCAATTACTATCCCTGTTTTTTCTCAAGATTCTCTTAATGTGCCCATTCCTCTTTACATGGATAACGTATGGCAGAAAGCTCTTGAGAATAGTAAAAAGATTGAATTGTCTTATTTCGAAGAATCTATTGGAAGAGAAGAAATAAAAGAGGAGCAATATGAAAGACTTCCGGAAATTCAACTCAGGGGACATATTGAGCATGCCACAAATCTTGCAGTGTACACCAATGGTCTTTTAAATAAACCTGAGCAACATGAGGTTATTCATACATTATATAGATTAGGTACGGATTTCTATCTTAATCTGTATGATGGAAATAAGTTAAACCTCTCCATTGATAAAAGAAAACTTTTATATGAAATAGCTATGGAACAAAGAAAATACACTGTTTCAGATATTAAGTTACAAGCCTCTGTTTATTATTTAAACCTTAAGCGTAATCTGATTTTTAAAGATTTGATGATAAAGGATATTGAAAATCAGGAGAAGCAGCTAGCAGAGATAAGGCAACTACTTATTAATGGTGTGGTTTTAAAGAGTGATGCCTTAAGGGTGGAGTTGAAACTCTCTAATCAGAAATTGCTCCTTGTTCAGATTGAAAATAACATTGCAATAGCTAATCAAAAGCTGAATATACTTATAGGTCTTGCCGATACTGTTGCTGTCTTGCCTGAAGAAACTATTAATCCTGAAATACTTCCATTAAAGACTTACGATGCATATTTGGAAGAGGCCATGTCAAAGTCTTTTGTTTATCATATATCGGAGAAGAAGGAAGAGATCAGTCATATTCAGCTTCAATACACAAAAGCAGCGACGAGACCTAAGATCGGACTATATGGAGATTTCTGGCTTGCAAACCCACAGATATTTCTTTTTCCATATTCTCCCAGTAACTATACTCTAGGTGTAGTTGGGATTAAAGCCAGTCTTCCGGTTTCGGAATTATATATAAATAAGCCCAAAAACAAACTGGCTCGTTTGAATCTGAAGAAAGAAGAATTAGAACATCATGACACAGAAGATAAGATAAGGCAGGATGTTTACGAAGCTTTACTAAGATTCAGAGAGTCACTTGTTAGGATAAATGTTGCAAAAGCCAATATTGATCAGGCTGCAGAAAATGCACGAATAGTAAAAAATAATTTTTTCAATCAGGCTGCTTTAATAACAGATTTACTGGATGCGGATATTCAGGCTTTGCAGACACAGTTTGAGTATGCCTCTTCTCGGATGGATGCACAAATTCAATATTATAAGCTTCAAAATATATTAGGTAATCTTTAATGAAAAAGGCAAGTCAATATACGTTAACAGATCAGCTGATCACCAGGATTACTGCATGGATAGCAGGTGGGATTGGAGTTGTTTTATTTATCTGGGGAGTTCTTACGCTTTGGGATTTGTATAAAAATGAGACAACCAACGATGCTCAGGTACAGGAATATATTAACCCGATTATTTCTCGTTCAGGAGGATTTATTGTAGAAGTGAAGTTTGATGAAAACCAACCTGTTAAAAAAGGGGATACGCTTCTTCTTATAGACAACAGGGAATATAAGATTCAACAGGCACAGACGGAAGCTGCTTTGTTAAATGCCCATGCTCAATTGAAAGTGCTTGAAGTAAGAATTGTAACTTTAAAAAGGGGGGCACAGGTTAAATTCTCAAAGATAGCTGTAGCTGATGCTGAACTATGGAAAAGGGAACTTGAATTTACTAGATATAAAAAACTGGTAGCTACAGAATCAGCCACGCAGCAGCATTTGGAAGCTATTGAAGCTGCATATAATGTTGCAAAAGCTGAAAGACTATCAGCCGAAGAGGATTATGAAGCTTCACTTTCACAGATAGAAGATGCAACTGCTCAGAAGGATGTAGTAAGAGCAGAGATAAAGAGACTGGAAGCCTTGCTTGAGAGGCATAAGCTTGACGTTTCATATACTGTTATAACAGCGTCCTATGATGGAGTTATGGGGAGAAGGACTATTGAAAAAGGGCAGATGATTGATGTAGGTGAGATTCTCGGTTATATAGTAAACAGGGAGACAGATAAGTGGGTAGTGGCTAACTATAAAGAAACTCAGATCAAATCAATGGCAGTTGGAGATACAGCTCAGTTCACTGCAGATGCTTTTCCTGGTAAAATATTTAAAGGCATCATAATTTCTTTGTCCCCTTCTACAGGTTCCAGCTTTTCTTTGCTTCCTCCTGATAATTCTACAGGTAACTATGTGAAGATTGTTCAACGCATTCCTGTCCGAATACGAGTAACAGGATCTGTTAAAGATGTAAACCTTCTTAAGGCCGGAATGAATGTGAATGTTTCAGTAGCCAAAAAGTAAACAATATGGTCGAGAAAAGTTTCTTGTTCAAAATGTGGGTGCCTGAATGGTTAGTTAAAGTTACCCTCTTTATGGTCCTCCTTCCTGGCCTTGTTCTTTTCTTTCTTCCTTTGACGAATCTAAATGCTTCTGCCGGTAATACCGGCATGGAGACATATGATGTATATTATTCCGTGGTTTTGTTTTATGCAGGTTATGCTAGTTTTTTTTCTCTTGAAAGAAGATTCTTTAGCTTTCTTGCTGCAAAGGAATATTTTGTGATTATTACGTTTGTTCAGTTGCTGAGCTCATATATATGCTTTGTGACGGACAAAACTCTGATATTGTTTATATTCAGATTTGTTCAGGGAATGGCATTTACAATGACAGTAAATCTTGCTCTGACTTTGATATTCATGAGGCTTCATTCTGAAAGAGCAAGGACAATAGGTTATTCTATATTTTTTGGTATGCTGGTATGTATGATACCATTTAATAATTTTGCTACCTCAGAAATTGTAGATTCATTTAATTTTAATACGCTCTATAAGTGTGTGATGTATTCTTATCTTCCTGCTCTGGGCCTGCTATTGCTGCTGATGAATGATGTCAGAATTAATGTGAAATTTCCATTGTACAAACTGGATTGGGAAAGCTTTTTGTTCTATGCCGTTTTCCTTTGTTTAGTAGGATATATAATGGTTTATGGTCAACAATACTATTGGCTGGAAGATACTATAATTCGTTGGTGTGTCGTATCGATCTTCATCATTCTGATTTTATTTGTGATAAGACAATCTTTTGCGAAACGTCCTTATTTTAATCTGGAAGTCTTTCGGTTTAGGAACTTTAAAGTGGGCCTCTTTCTTATGTTGATATTTTACATATGTCGCTTTGCCTTTGGTATCACTACAAATTATTTTCAGAGTGTATTAAAACTTGATCCCATAAATATAGGATACATTACTTTAATGAACATCGGGGGAATAATTGGAGGAGTGATAATTTCCTGTGTGTTTGTGCTAGCAAAGCGTCCCATCAGGCTTTTATGGATTTATGGTTTTTCAATATTACTTGTCTTTCATACTTGGATGATTTGGCTGTTTACTCCTCAGGCAAATGAAAGCGAGTTTTTCATTCCCCTAATCCTTCAAGGATTAGGGGTTGGTTTGATTATGACTCCCACTATAATTTATGTTGTTGCATCAGTCCCTGAGAAGCTAAGTGCTTCAGCTGCAGGGATATGTTTGTTTATGAGGTGTCTTGGCTTTTATCTGAGTATTGCCCTGATTAACTATTTTGAGCTGCTTTCAAAGGGTACTCATTATAATACCTTTCAGGAGCATGTATCAAAGCAAAATCCTATTTTGATTCAGTCTATACATAAAATTAATCACGTGTTATCTATTCATGGTGCTTCAGTCGAAAAGACCTCCAGGATGAGTAATAAGATGCTTGTAAATACTTTAAATGTGCAGACCCAGATAAGGTTTGCAATTGATTATTATGAGATGATATGTCTGATGCTCATACTTACAATTATACTTGTTGCCTTCTTTCCATATATAAACAAGACAATCATGGTTCTTACAAAAAAACAGCCCTCTCCTTTTTGATACTTGGTTAGTATATGTCGAATAGGTATGCAATATCATAATGATGAACTAAAAATATTAAAATTAACATGAATAAGATCTGGATACTTATAATTATAACTCTATTGTCGGTAAGCTGTAAGAAGGACAGGTATATTTTTACAATGAAAACAATTAAGCTGAATTCATTCAGAAACGTAAATTTCCCTTCACAATATCTGACTGTTAAAGTTGTGAATGGAAGCTCTGGAAATAGAGTTTTAGGTACTACCGGAAAATATCCAAGTGACTTCACACTTCCTGCTACATTTGCATTGGACAAGCAGCTTAAGATACATCTGTATAAAGAAGATCATATCAGTATACAGTTGTGGGGAGAATCAACCGGTTTTATCGCATCCAGCACTATAGATATGAAAGAGTATAAGATCATTTATCCGATAGATATGGAGACCCAAAGTGATAGTGTTAGTTTCTCCGTTTTGGGAAGTTGGGAATAGCATAACTAAAAATATAATTATGAACTATATACCAAAAGAAGATGAACAGTTGATTCAATGGTTAAGAAATTATTCACTCCATTTAACAACAGTAGGAGTAGTATTAGGGATTACTCCTGCTGAAATTGCATCATTAAATGCTCTAATCTTTGATGTAACTAATGACCTTATTCAAAGGAGACTTAATGATGAAAATGATAAAAGAGAAAAAATGCTAGAGTTCTTGCACAAGATGATTAATAAAATGAAGAGCCATCCTTTGTATAAGGAAAGTGATCATGGAAAGAAATTAGGATTGGTTTAATAAAAGTGGAATAATTTTATATGTAATCTAAAATTTAAATTGGCTAGTATGCTTAGCTGTTTGAAAAATGTTTTCGTATATGTAAATTGAAGAAAGCAAATTTTATTCAGATATAAAGAACTATAATTATAATCAATTATGTCCAAGGGTATAATCATACCAAAGCCGTGTTACGAAGACTGGAATAAGATGACACCGAAAGAGCAAGGGAAACATTGCAATTCATGCAATAAGGTTGTTGTTGACTTTACCAATGCAAAAGAAGAAGAGATATTAAATTATATAAGGCAAAATTCAGGAAAAAGAGTCTGTGGTTATTTTAAGTCAGACCAGGTTGTTAAAAATCAATCATATTTAGAAAGGTCGCTGAATAGTATTCTTGTATTCATAGATACAAGATTTTCAACTCGGATATTAAAAAACTCTTTAAATTTTATAATTGGAATTCTTCTTGTTATGATGGGATGCCAAAATAGGACTACCGGTGAAGTGGAGCTTCAGAAGAATGAGATAAAAGATAGTTCTGGCACAATGCACCAAAGTCTTGATCCTAATGCACTACCTGAATCTGTTATGGGTAAACCAGTCCTAACTGTGGATACAATGAAGGTAAAGAATAAGGAAGTTAAGAATAAAAATTGTTCTGTTCCGAAGAGAAGCAAACTGATTGAACCTATTGAAGTAATGGGTGAGGTAGCTGAAGATAGCAGTGAGGCGAAGTGAAATAATTGTTAAAGTATGCTTACAAATGCCAGGAATTGGGCTTCATTATGGACTTGAGTACAAAAAAAAGCCTTCAATTGGAAAATTGAAGGCTTACTTTTGTGGGGCTAATTAGGAAATTATCGAACTTTTATGGTATATGACTTGCTTGAAAATTAAGTAAGATTTCCATTAATCATTCTCCTGCAGCCCCATATTTAGCCAATGTCTCTATTGTAGAAGCAAGGCGTGGAAAGGTAAGAAGACATAATCTGTATATATAGATATATTATTACCTCTCCATTGGAATGTAAACTTTAAAAACAGAACCCTTTCCTATTTCACTTTCTACTTCAATTTTCCCTCCTGAGTTGGTTATTATTCTTTTTACCAGATACAAGCCCACTCCTGTGCCTTCTGCCTCGGATTGTAGTCTTTTAAACATATCAAAAATTTTTGCTTTTTGTTTTATATCAAATCCTTGTCCATTATCCTTAACTGAAAGCTCAATGCAACCATCTTCAATTCTCGTTTTTACGAAAATTTCTGGACGCCTTTGGGGTGCCTTGAACTTAAGAGCATTGCTTAATAGATTATAAATAATGCTTTTTAGATTTTTCCTGGAAAAACGTATTGTACTGCAACAGTCAAATTCTGTTTTTATTTCAGCTTGCGTTGTATTGATCTGAATTTCCAACGATGATTTTATATCTTCTAACAATTCCTTTATGTCAATTTCTTCAAATGGTTCTTCTCCGCTTTTTTGCGCCTTGCTGATCTCAGTGAGGTCTAATAAAGTTTTTTTAAATTTCTCCACCGAAGTTTTCATCATGCTTAGAAAGACACTAACATTACCATCTTCATTTATTTCATCATTAAGCGCATTCAGAAGCCCTTCAATATTGGAAATGGGAGTTTTTAAATCGTGAGATGCTGTGTAAATAAAATTATCCAAATCATTATTGACTTTAATAAGCAGAGTATTTTTTGATTTCAATTCTTCAGCATATTTCTTTTGTTCATCGATGTCTGTTGCAGTACCCATCCATTTTATTACTTTACCTTCTTCATTCTTTAATGCAACTGTTTTGACCAGATGCCATCGATATATTCCATCAAAGCGTCGAATTCTAAATTCAGTTTCAAACGGAACTCCAGTTCTTAAACTTCTTACCCATAGTTCAAACATATCGGATAAATCATCAGGGTGAATAAAATTTTGCCAATTCCAATCTCCGATCAATTCAAATGATGATCCAGTATAAGTATATGCATTATGATTTAGGAAATCTAATCCTCCATCAGGTCTTGCTGTCCAGAATAATTGAGGTACGTTTTCGGCCAAAAATCTATACCGTTCTTCACTTTCCTTGATTTGCATATTCTTTATTCTGAGTTCTTTCAGAATGGTAATATCCATTACCGTTCCCAGCATACGAACTGGATGGCCTATTTCATCTCGGATTATTCTCGAACTACTGAGAATTATTTTTTCAGTTTTGTCGGGAAGTATTATTCTGTATTGGCTTTCGGATTGAAAGCTAGATTTATTTTTGAATGCTGTATTTAAATTTTCTTCAAACTTTTTGGCATCTTCTGGTTTTAAACGTGCTGTAAAATCTGCCACCTTAAAACTCTTCTGTTGCCTGGGTAAATCGTATATGTTATAGGCTTCATCAGTGTATGTTATAATATCATTTATGATATCCCAATCGTAATTTCCAATATGAGAAATTTCTTGAGCTTCTTTTAATTGTTCTTTTATATATTCTTTTTCTTCTTTTACCTTTTCCAATTCAGTAATGTCAAGTTCGAAAAGCAATACTTGTATTACTCTTTCTTCTATACGTTTAAAAACAGTTGCTTTTAAAAATATCCACCTGGTACTTCCAACCTTATCAATTATTCTATACTTAAGTTCAATGATTTCTTTGTCTTTTAAATAACTTAAACTCCTAATTTTGTCTTTAATTTTTTCTTTATCCAATAAGTGTGTTATTGTGTTGATAAATGATGAAAAATTTGATTCCATCACTTCTTCAGGTGTATAGCCAAATATTGTTTTATCATTAAAATTATTATAAGTTAATCTATCTATATCAAGATCATAAATATTGATGTAGCAGAAGGTGTACTCCAGAAATTGTTCTAATTGGCAAATTTGTTCTTTTGGTTTAATATGTTCTGATTCTGACTCAACTCTGACTGATTGTAATTTTGAGAATTCTAATACTAAACTTTCTTGAAACAGGGATAAATACTCTATATCCTTAATAATTAAAATTGAGAGGTTAACATCATTAGTGTATTTAGAAAGTAATTCAATAAGGCATAATTTCCGGTTAAATAATATTTGTCTAATAAAAGTAGAGTCAAAGTGTTCAGTTGAAATCCATGAAATCTGGTTTGCTTTTGTCTTGGATATCCATAGACTTAAATCTTTTATGATGGTACCTTCTTGTATAGATTTTAAATAATTTCTGATTTCACTATCAATTAAGCTGGAAATGTTACTTTCATTTAATTGGGAATATGCTGAAAGTTCTTGCAGGTTTTTTAAGTGGAAATTATTTATTACCTCATTCAGATTACTATAAAGAAAGGATGCATATGCTTTTAAAAGCACTGTATCAAACTCTTCATATTTCATAAAATGAGGTACAGTATCATTTATACATCAAATTAAAAAATGAATAAATTGTTATTTACTCTTATCACACTGGTGAATATAGTTTAGGAAAAATCGGACCAATAAGAGGTTAATATTTAAACTATTACAGATTGCATTTGCAGAGACTAAAAAACAAAAAGCCCGAAATTGAATAAATTTCAGGCTTTTTAGTAATTTGTGGGCCCTGCTGGAATCGAACCAGCCACCTACTGATTATGAGTCAGTTGCTCTAACCGAATGAGCTAAGGGCCCCTTCCCTTAGAGGACTTTTACAAGTCCCCTTGAATTTGGGAGTGCAATTTTACATATTTGCATTCATATTGCCAAACATTTAAACACTATTTTCAATTGAATTTTTCAGAATATAAAAATATTATTTTTGACCTCGGGGCTGTAATCATCAATATCGATTTTCAAAAGACTTTTGAAGCTTTTGCAAAACTTGGAGATACAGATGTATTACAGGTGCTTAAGAAATTTGAGGATCAGAAAATATTGCACAGATACGAAACGGGAGAGGTGGATGATAACGGCTTCAGAAATCTGATCCGTAAAGAATTTGGAAACTATTTGTTAGATGAACAGATCGACGATGCCTGGAATGCATTGTTGCTCGACATTCCTCAGGAAAGAATAGATTTGATCCTAAGCTTAAAAAGCAGATATAGGATATTTATCCTAAGCAATACGAATGCGATTCATATTAAAGGGGTAAATGCTATATTGGATGAAACTACCGGTATTTCGAACCTGGACAAGATATTTGAAAAGGTGTATTATTCTCACGAGGTTTTATTAAGGAAGCCGGATATCGCTATTTATGAATATGTACTTAGAGACAAAGATTTAAAAGCCTCCGAAACAATCTTCCTGGATGATAATTTAGATAATATAAAAGCATCTGAAAGGGCGGGAATTACAAGTTTATGGGTAAATCCTCCATTGACGATTTTAGATTTATTGAAAGATGCGTAGAGAAAAAATTAAAACTTACCTGATTCAGTTTATCCTGTTTGTTACAACTTTAACTACTACTACTTTAGCAGGTTATACTTTTACCTCTTCAAAGTCTGAAAGCTTTGAAGCGATCTTGCAGGGTTTGTATTTCTCAATCCCTTTTCTTGGGATTCTTACTATTCATGAGTTTGGCCATTATATCACAGCCAGGTTATATAAAGTAAAAGTAACACTTCCCTATTTCATCCCTTTTTTCACTTTTATAGGAACACTGGGCGCATTCATAAGAATGAAAAGTAAGTTGGGGTCTAAAAAAGAAATCTTTGATATCGGTATTGCCGGACCGTTGGCTGGATTTGTTGCTGCCTTAATTATATTGTTTTATGGCTTTACGCATTTGCCTCCTCGTGAACATATTTTTACCATTCATCCTGAATACCAAAAATATGGTTTGGAATATGAAAAATATGTATACACTCAAAAAAATTCTGACCCCAATGTTATAAATTATAAAATAGGGGATAACCTACTGTTTCAGTTTTTTAAGAAATATGTAGCTTCAGATCCTTCACTAGTTCCTAATTCATATGAATTGATTCATTATCCATTTCTTTTTGCAGGTTTTTGGGCTTTATTCTTTACTGCATTAAACTTGCTTCCAATAGGGCAGACAGATGGTGGGCATATTTTGTATGGACTGGTAGGTGAAAAAAAACAAAGGCAGATCACTCCTGTAATTTTTACTCTGTTTGTCTTTATAGGAGGATTGGGAATTTTTTCGAATGATAATATTTTTGGAAGTTATGTTCCATTAGGTTCCTTTGAAAACTTTATAGGATTTGCTCCTTTCTACCTGTTTTTGCTGTATGTAATATTTTCAAAGGTCAGTGAAAGTAAGATTACAAATTTCTTAATAGCTACTGTTGTTTTTACTCTTCATTTCTTCCTAAGTATAATGCTGCCATCTCTTCAAGGGGCTGTTGGCTATCTTGTATTTGCTTTATTGTTTGGGCGTTTCCTGGGAATATATCATCCGCCGGCTGAGATAGAAGAACCATTAAGCACTTCAAGAAAAATGCTAGGCTGGGTAGCTTTGATTATCTTTATAATCTGCTTTTCTCCCCAGCCTATAATGATTGAATAGAATTTTATTTGTTGAGTAGAACCTTTTTAACAGTCAACGCATTGCCGTCAGTAAGGTGAAGGAGGTACAAGCCATTGTTCAGATGACTGATGTCCATCAGGTTTTCTGAGAAGACATAATTATCATAAAACTGTTCAGCCATTACTCGGCCTGACAAGTCATATAAAGTAGCTTTTGATATTTTACCAAAAATATTAATCAGCCCTGTGCTTGGGTTTGGGAAAACATTAGCTTCAAGCTCTTGCACAGGAGGTTTATTTCCGACAGGAAAGCCTTTTCCAAAGACTGGTCTTATCATAATAGTGCCAGGAGCTTTATCAAAATTCTGCCACTCATTTCCGAGGTTCACAAACGTATGGCTCTGGTTATCATTATTCTTATCAAAGCCAATTCCCAATTGATATGTATTGCCGAAGTTCTGACGGTATCCAACATAGAAGGAATCAGATAGTAATACCGGATTTGCCAGATGATATCTTTTGTATGTATTAAGACTTGTATATTCAATGATAATATCTTGTGACGTAAGAACCTCTTCATTGTTGTTACCAATAGTAATGGATCTCCATACATTCAATGTTAGAGGCTGTTTGTCGAATGAGATTCCAACCCGGGGAAAGTATATTTCAATATCCGTAATGGTATCAGGTTTGGTTAACCCGAATTTCAGAGCGAATCTCGATCCGGCAGAGTTTGAGCCTACATAAAATTCGGCAGTGCCATCATCATAGGCATAATAATCAGATAATGCAGTGCTTTTGCAAATGCTATCATTTACCCTGAAATCAATTCCATTCTCAATAGTATCTTTGGAGTGAATTGCAAAGCATTGATTAATGTAAACAGGTTCAGTTCTTTCTGTTACATTGATATCATCAAGATCCCATGCAATTGTAGCCTGAGCAAAGGGGCCGATCAAAGCACCCTGCAAGTTTCTTGTCTGAAGAATGTTTTGAGTTGTTTTATCAATGGCATAACTCGTATATGTAGGAGTTCGTGTAATACCTAAGTTGTGAACACGAACATTGCTTGATGATGCTTTTGCACTTCCTCCACCAGCTACAAACTGATTTACCGGCATTGACTGATAACTTTTAAGCAAGGAGGTTGGTAATGTGATTGGAGCTGCGTCTGGGAATAATGTATCGCTTTGAGTCCTGTTGGAATCAAGGATGATGTAATCAATATTCCAGATATCGAAAGATCCGCTTTGTCTTCCATAAGAAGTAAAGCGGAATTGGAAGCCACCATGAAAGAAGGAGGTATCTTTTATCGGAATAATTTTCTGAAAGAAATTTGATTTGTCGGCGATCGGAGGTTTATTGGACCAGACCGTCTTCCATTTCTCTTCTGAATTTTTAAATTCAAGTCTCAGTGAATCAATTTTATTGTCTGAAGGATCTCCGAAACCAGAGTTTTGCCAGTAGAAACTCAGCATGACAGAGTCTGCAGGAGTTAATGATTTAAGATTTATAGGTCTTGATGTCAGGTCGTCTGTTTTTCCCTCTGCAGTTGGTATAGAAAAGTTATAAGGCATTCCTTCTGCATTGAGGCCATCAAAGGTTGCTACTTTTACACTAGGAGGATTCATGGCATAATCCTGAGAGATGAAAGTGCCGCTACCCGACATCCATCTGGAAAGGTCGGGAGAAGTAGTTATATTCTGGGAAAAGTCTTCGAAGAAAGGTAAAGAGAGCGTATCATTAATAGCAGCCACTCTTAAGCTTTTATTTAATCCTCTTGAAGGATCGTATTCGAGGGGGCGGATAAAAATCTGCCCCCAGGTATTTTCAGTAAACAGGAAAAAAGTAAAAAGAAAATAAAAAAATGGAGATCTTATAAAGCTTTTTAGCATATAGATAATTTTAACGAGTTATAGTAGTCGGTTGGCCCGCTACCCATACATCAACGATTTCTCCGATTTTTAATTTTTCTCCTGCTGCAGGTTTTTGTCTTATTACAGTTCCTTCAGGTTCAGTCGACTCAGGATCAGATTTTTCTGAAATGGAAAGTCCGGTTCCGGAAAGTAAAACTCTTGCCTCATCAAGTGGCATTCCAATAAGATCAGGTATTTCTTTTTCTTCAGTACCCGTGCCATTTCCAACCATTAATGTTACTTTGGTTCCTTTTGATACTGGTGCTCCGTGCTCAATATGTTTTCCGTCAACTATTTGGTCTATTACCACATTTGAGTATGGGCTTGGTACATATTGTGTTCCGGCAAGAACAAGATCATAACCTTTAAGCATCATTTCAGCACTTTTCAGAGAAAGGTCTACAAGGTTAGGCATCTTAACTTTTGGAGGATTCAATGAACTTACAGAAATATAAATCTTTCTGCCATCTTTCACTTTTGATCCTTCAAGAGGGTGCTGAGAAAGTACTGTATGCGGTTTAGATCCGCTTACATAAGTAGAGTCATTGATCTGATATCTCAGATTTCTGGAAGAAAGAAAATCTTCAAGTTCGGCAACAGTCATGCCGGTAAGTTTAGGCACAGTTATACTTTCTCCGTGCTTGGTAGCAGAAGGAAGATAGAAGTAAAAGAACATGGCCAACAGTCCGAAAAATAATGTTGCAATAATGATCACATGAATAACTATGTGCTTCCAGGAGTTTGCTTTAAAAATCATTTATATTAAAACTTTTCTGTTATTTCTTTCGATTCCGAATGTAAGTATTTTGTCAATGAAATCATAAGGCTTGTAGCCGTTGATCGCCGTCTGATGGAAAATACAGGTTGCCGGTGTCATACCTGGCAACGAGTTTACCTCTATAACTATTGTCTCTGCTCTGTTATCATCATAAATTTTAACGAAAGCATCGATACGGGCGTATCCTTGAATGTTAAGAATTTTTGCAGCTCTTTGAAGTTCAGCTCTCACCTGAGAAGAAATATGTTTCTGAGCTTCAGGATCTTTGCTGTATCTGGCAGGTGTTATATTCTGTCCTTCACCGGCAAGGAATTTTTCTTCAAGTGAAAGTACATCTCCTGTAGCCAGGGTTTCACTCGGCTCAAACATTTCATATTCGATTTCTCCGCTTGCATTAAATCTGGTTAGCAAACCTCCCGTAACTTCAAGGAAATGTTTTGCATTACCTTTACTTACAAGATCTTCTATCAGAAAATAATTTTTGCAAGGAAATTCTTCATTGTACTT